>NZ_JBEOXE010000056.1:0-46584 GCF_040296485.1 Streptomyces sp. NPDC002138
CGTATTCCGGGGCCGGCAGGGCCTTGCGGTCCAGCTTCCCGTTGCCCGTCAACGGCAGTACATCCATGACCACGACCGCGGAGGGAACCATGTGCGCTCCCGCTCCGGCCGACCCCGCTCCGGCCGACCCCGCTCCCGTCGGGGTCCCGGCCGAGGGCGCCGTCCCTGCCGTTCCCGCCCCCCGGCGCACCGACCACGCCGTCTTCGACCGGATGGCCGAGCGGGCCGTGCGCCCCGCCGGACCGGCCCGCCGACTGCTCGCGCGCGCCGTGGACTCGGCGGTCCTGGGCGCGGTCGCGGTGGCCGTGGCCCAGCCCCTCGTACCGGCCGTCACCGCGCACGTGGAGGCGAAGGTGGAGGCGGCCCGGGGGAGCGGGCACACCGTCACGGTGTGGCTCCTCGACGGGACCACCACCGGCTATCTGGGCGTCGTACTCGGGGCGGTGCTGTTCTTCGGGGTGTTCTGCGAGGTGCTGCCGACCGCGCGCTGGGGCCGCACGCTGGGCAAGAAGCTGTGCGGGATCCGGGTGCTGTCCGTCGCGACCCGGCGGCCGCCGTCGTTCGGCGCGGCGCTGCGGCGCTGGCTGGTGTACGCGCTGCTGGGCCTGCCCGGCTCGCTGTGGTGCCTGTTCGACCGGCCGCGCCGGCAGGGCTGGCACGACAAGGCGGCGGGTACGTACGTGGCCCGCTGACGGTCCGCCGACGGCCCGTGGCCCGGCGCGTCCCCCGAACGGACGCGGTCCCGTTGCGGAGGGCGCGGAGCCGGGTTCGACTCGGGCCATGAGTACCGACCAGCCGCCGCCGGGCCCGCCGCCCGAGGACGACCCGTTCCTCAAGAAGCCCCAGCAACCGACGCCTCCGTCGGGCGGTTCGCCGTACGGCCCGCCGCCGCCCGGCGGGCCCACGCCGCCCCCGGGCGGGCCGGGTGGCCCGGTGCCGCCCGGCGGCGGATATCCGCCGCCCCCGCCGCCGCCCTACGGAGGTGGCGGCCCGTACGGCGGAGACCCCTACGGGGGTGGTGGCGGAGGTCCGTACGGCATGCCGCCGGATCCGCTGGCCGGGATGCCCCCGCTCGCGAGCTTCGGCAAGCGGCTCGCGGCCCGCGTCATCGACGTGCTGATCATCAGCGTGCCGCTGTACCTGCTGCAGTGGATCTTCAGCAGCAAGCGCTACGTGGTCGACACGAGCAAGGGCGACGACATCAGCGACGTGGTGGTCAGGTCGTACAGCGGCAGCGGTCTGATCTGGACCCTCATCGGGATCCTCGCCTACGTCGGCTACGACTGGTTCATGACGAAGAGGAACGGCCAGACCGTCGGAAAGAGGGTCATCGGCGTCCGCGTCGCGATGCTCAACGACGGCAGCGTGCCGCCGTCCAACGCGTCGCTGACCCGCGCCGCCGTGCTCTGGCTGCCGACGCTCCTGTGCTGCTTCTGTCTGTGGCCGATCGCGCTCGCCATCTCGATGCTCATCGACAAGCCGTACAAACAGGCCTGGCACGACAAGGCCGCCAAGACCGTGGTGGTCACCGCGGCGACGTAGCGGCGGCGGTGCCGAGGTCCCAGAAGTCCTAGTGGTGCACGGAATGTTCGGCGGCGGCCGTCCGGGGAGCGGGAACCCGGGCGGCCGTCGGCGTCCCCACGTCGGCCGCGGCGGTGTCGGAACCACGGCGCCGCCGCTTCGGCATGGGCACGGTGAGGGCGACGAGGAGGCCGAGGGCGAGGGCCGCCGCCGAGATGACCGCGACCCCGAGGCCCGTACTCGTCTGCGAGAGCAGCAGCATGGCGATCGTCGACACCACTACGGTGACGGAGCCGGAAGTGAGCTGAACGGCGGTCGGTCGCGGCATGGCGGTATCCGTCCTCAAGCAGGGAGGGAACTCTACGACGGGGGATGCCCGAGCCCGACCAACGGTAAGCGTGTCCTTACCCGATGGCACGGGTCTGCCGGAGCACGGGGGGCGCACGGAGTCATGCGTTGGCCCGGGGTGAGGGGGCGCAGGCGCGGGCAGGAAGCACCGTTCGCCCCGAATGACTGGAGAACGTCCGAATAACGGAACTCGTTGACCGCATAGTGCAGTTGTAGGGAACAAGTCAAGGTCTGTCTTTTCTCTCGTTACTCCGGTCAAATGTCGTCACTTGAGACGCGTGCCGCGCGGAACCCCCGCTCCGATGGAGACGTTCCGAACGTCCTGGCGGCCGCGGGAGGGGAACGACATCAAGTGACCAGCAACTCCGACTTCGCCAGAAGGCGAGCGCTGCGCGCCACGGCCGTCGCCGTGACCATCGCCGCGTGCGCCGCCAGTGGCGCAGCCTTCACCACCGCGACCGCGTCGGGCCCCGTGGCCCCCGCGCCCGTGGCGGCCGCCGTCCAGCAGGACCCGACGGCTCCGGCCAACTCGGTCCAGCACAACCTCGACGGCCCGTTCAGCAAGCAGCAGGAGCAGGCCCGCAAGGCCGCCCTGGAGCAGGTGCTGGCCGGCAAGAAGAACGTCGAGCAGAAGGGTGCTTCCAAGGTCGTCAAGCTCGACGACAAGAAGTACGTCGAGCTCGGCCGCGAGAAGACCGACAAGATCTTCACGATCCTCGTCGACTTCGGCGACCAGGTGGACAGCACCACCATGTTCGACCCGGACGGCCCCACCGGCCCGAAGCCCCCGGTCCAGAAGTACGGCGGCACCCCCGGCCCGGCGCACAACCAGATAGCCCAGCCGGACCGTGCGGTGAACAACAGCACGGCCTGGCGCAAGGACTTCAGCCGCGACTACTTCCAGGACCTGTACTTCGGTACCGGCCAGGGCAAGAACTCGCTGAAGACCTACTACGAGAAGACCTCCTCGGGTCGGTACTCGGTCGACGGCCAGGTCCAGGACTGGGTCAAGATCCCGTACAACGAGGCCCGTTACGGCTCGAACTACTGCGGTCAGACCAACTGCAGCAACGTGTGGGACACCGTCAAGGACGGCGTCAACGCGTGGGCCGACGCCCAGAAGAAGGCGGGCAAGACCGACGCCGAGATCAAGGCGACGCTGTCCCAGTACGACCAGTGGGACCGCAACGACTACGACGGCGACGGCAACTTCAACGAGCCCGACGGCTACATCGACCACTTCCAGATCGTCCACGCGGGCGAGGACGAGTCGGCCGGTGGCGGTGTCCAGGGCACCAACGCGCTGTGGGCCCACCGCTGGTACGCGTACGGCACGGACGCGGGCAAGACCGGTCCGGAGGGCAACAAGGCCGGCGGCACCCAGATCGGCAACACCGGCATCTGGGTCGGCGACTACACCATGCAGCCCGAGAACGGCGGCCTCGGCGTCTTCGCGCACGAGTACGGCCACGACCTCGGCCTCCCGGACCTGTACGACACCTCCGGCGGCGGCGAGAACTCGGTCGGCTTCTGGTCCCTGATGTCGGCGGGCTCCTGGCTCGGCAACGGCAAGGACTCCATCGGCGACCTCCCCGGTGACATGACGGCCTGGGACAAGTACCAGCTGGGCTGGCTGAACTACGACACGGCCAAGGCCGCGACGAAGTCCACCCACAAGCTGGGCGTCTCGGAGTTCAACACCAAGGACAAGCAGGCCCTGGTCGTCGAGCTGCCGAAGAAGCAGGTCAAGACGGACATCGTCGCTCCCGCCGAAGGCGCCACCCAGTGGTGGAGCAACATGGGCGACGACCTCAAGAACACCCTCTCGCGCCCGGTCGACCTGACCGGCAAGACCTCCGCCGCCCTGTCCCTCAAGGGCTGGTGGGACATCGAGAAGGACTACGACTTCCTCTACGCGGAGGTCTCCACCGACGGCGGCGCCAACTGGACCGCCCTCGCCGGTACCGCCAACGGCAAGGCCATCCCGCTCGACGCCGGCGGTTCCCCGGCCCTGACTGACGCCTCCGGCGCCTGGCAGGACCTGAACTACCCGCTCGACGCCTACGCGGGCAAGAAGTTCGACCTCCGCTTCCGCTACCAGACGGACGGTGGCGCGGGCGGCAAGGGCTTCACCGGTGACGCCCTCAAGGTGACGGCGGACGGCCAGACCCTCTTCACCGACGGCGCCGAGAACGGCGACAACGGCTGGACGGCCAAGGGCTTCTCGCGCATCGGTGGCAGCTTCACCAAGGAGTACGCCCAGTACTACCTGGCGGAGAACCGCCGCTACGTCTCGTACGACTCCACCCTCAAGGTGGGCCCGTACAACTTCGGCTACGCCAACACCAAGCCGGGCTGGGTCGAGCACTACCCGTACCAGGACGGCCTGCTCATCTGGCAGTGGGACACCTCCCAGAAGGACAACAACACCAGCCAGCACCCGGGCCAGGGTCTGATCCTCCCGATCGACGCCAACGCCAAGCCCATGAAGTGGGCCGACGGCACCCTGCTGCGGAACAAGATCCAGCCGTACGACGCCCCCTTCAGCGCGTACTCGACGGACGCCTTCACCCTGCACAAGAACGGTGAGGCGCTCTTCCTGAAGCCGAAGCCCGCCAACCTGGTCTTCGACGACCACAAGGGCACGTACTACTACGACGAGAACCCGACCGGTTCGGTGAAGGTCACTGACACCAACACCAAGATCAAGATCGTGAAGGAGCCCTACGACGGTCTCCAGATGACGGTCGAGGTCGGTCCCTCCACCAAGTAACACGCAAAACTGCAGGTCAGAGCATGATCGGCCGTCGCCCTCTAGCGGGCGACGGCCGTTCGCGTTTAGATGCCGGTGCGAGTTTCTTATTGACGGGGGAGATGACAAGCATGCCCGGTGGAGGTTTCGTCAGGTTGCCAGGCGGCAGCGTGGTGGTCGCGCTCACGCTGCCCAGACCGTCCGGTGAGGGCGGAAATGTCCGCGTGCTCGTGCACGCCGTGAACCGGGCCCGCGCCCTGACCAGGCTGCGGAACCTCGGGATGCGGGCCGTGTACCTGCGCGGCAACGCGCAGCCCCCGACCCCCGACGAGGTGACGGCCGTCCTGCACCACCCGGACGGCCTGCTGTGGCGCTGCGCCCCCGACCGGGCCGCGGAGCTGTGGCACCCGATCCGGGCCCTCCTGCCGGGCGCCTAGGCGGCGCCCAGGCCGCCCACGTGCGGGGTGCCGGAGAGCTTCACCCCGGCCGTCCTGAGCTGCTCCAGGGCCCGCTCCGTGCTCTGCGGGGCCACTCCCGCCGTGAGGTCGAGCAGCACGCGGGTCTGGAAGCCCGCGGCCACGGCGTCCAGGGCGGTCGCCTTCACGCAGTGGTCCGTGGCGATGCCGACCACGTCGACCTCGGTGACCTCGCGCGCCCGCAGCCAGTCGGCGAGCGTGGCGCCGTTCTCGTCGGCGCCCTCGAAGCCGCTGTACGCCGCGTCGTAGGCACCCTTGTCGAAGACGGCCGCGATCGCGCCCGAGGCGACGGCGGGGGCGAAGTTCGGGTGGAACCCGACGCCCTCGGTCCCGGCCACGCAGTGCACGGGCCAGGAGGTCTCGAAGTCCGGCTCCGCCGGGGGGCGGGCGAAGTGGGCGCCGGGGTCGACGTGGTGGTCGCGGGTGGCGACGACGTGCCGGTAGCCGGGGGTGGCCTGGCCGATCAGCTCCGTGATGGAGGCGGCGACGTCGGCGCCGCCGGTGACCGCGAGGCTGCCGCCTTCGCAGAAGTCGTTCTGTACGTCGACGACGATCAGTGCGCGGTGCATGTCCGGTGTCCTTCGTTCGATGTGACGTCGGTACCTCTACCTCCGGCCGACCCAGCCCCTCCGGGTCCCCCCTTCCCCACCCCCGAGCCCCCGAACCCGGCGCCCCTCCCCGACCGGCCCGGGCACCTTCCAGCCCCGTCGGCGGGGCTGGAGCCCGGGCCATTTTCAGGCGACGGGTATCGGCCCCTTCCGGGTGCCTCCGGCGGGGCTGGAGGTCGGGCCATTTTCAGCCTCGCCGGCGTTTGAGGCGCCCCCGGAGGGCGGGACGAGCCGCGGACGGGGATCGGGCGACGGGTATCGGTGCCTTCGGGGTGCCTCCGGCGGCGCCTCAATCGCCGGCGGGGCTGAAAATGGTCGGCGGGGTCGGGGTTGCCTCCTGCGGGGTTGGAGGTCGGGCCATTTTCAGCCTCGCCGGCGTTTGAGGCGCCCCCGGAGGGCGGGACGGGTCGCGGACGGGGATCGGGCGACGGGTATCGGGGCCTTCGGGGTGCCTCCGGCGGCGCCTCAATCGCCGGCGGGGCTGAGAGTGGTCGGCGGGGTCGGGGAGGGGGCGGCCGGGTCAGGCGTATTCCGTGGGGATCACGGCCTCGCCGCGGGAGAGCTGGGTCGCGGACAACGGCAGGGCCGCCAACGCCCCCCGGTGCCGATCCCGCGCCGCCTCCAACGGCTCCCGCGCGACCACCTCACCCCCCTTGACCAGCTGCGTCAGCAGCTGCTCCCCGGCCAGCGCCGTCGGCACCGGCCCCGTGCCCAGAACCTCCGCCTCGGCCACCCCGTCGGCGTCCCGGCGCCGCGCGGCCCACTTGCGGCCGCCCACCGAGGTCTTCCCGCCGGAGGACTTCTTCGCCACTGGGTGCAGCGCCGCCTTCGGGTCGGCCGAGGTCGCCCGGGCGACCAGCTTGTAGACCATCGAGCAGGTGGGGTGCCCGCTCCCGGTGACGAGCTGCGTGCCCACCCCGTACGCGTCCACCGGCGCCGCGGCCAGCGAGGCGATGGCGTATTCGTCCAGGTCGGAGGTGACCACGATGCGCGTGGAGGTCGCCCCCAGCTCGTCGAGCTGCTGGCGCACCCGGTGCGCGACGAGCAGCAGGTCCCCCGAGTCGATGCGCACCGCGCCCAGCCCGGTGCCCGCCACCTCGACGGCCGTCCGTACCGCCTCGGCGACGTCGTACGTGTCCACCAGCAGCGTGGTCGAGCCGCCCAGCGAGGCCGCCTGGGCCTGGAAGGCGTCCCGCTCGCTGTCGTGCACCAGGGTGAAGGCGTGCGCGCTGGTGCCCACGGTGGGGATCCCGTACCGGAAGCCCGCCGCCAGGTCCGAGGTGGAGGCGAAGCCGCCGACGTACGCGGCCCGCGCCGAGGCCACCGCGGCCAGCTCGTGCGTGCGGCGCGCGCCCATCTCGATCAGCGGCCGGCCGCCCGCGGCCGAGGCCATCCGGGAGGCGGCCGCGGCGATCGCCGAGTCGTGGTTGAGGATCGAGAGGACCACCGTCTCCAGCAGCACGCACTCGGCGAAGCTGCCCTCGACGCGCAGCACCGGGGAGCCGGGGAAGTAGACCTCGCCCTCCGGATAGCCCCAGATGTCGCCCGAGAAGCGGTACGACGCCAGCCAGTCCAGGGTCCGCATGTCGACGACGGCCCGCTCGCGCAGGAACTCCAGCACGGCCGCGTCGAAGCGGAAGTTCTCCACCGCGTCCAGCACCCGGCCCGTTCCGGCCACCACCCCGTAGCGCCGCCCCTCGGGCAGCCGCCGGGTGAAGACCTCGAAGACCGAGCGCCGGTCGGCGGTGCCGTTGGCCAGCGCCGCCTGCAGCATCGTCAGCTCGTAATGGTCCGTGAAGAGCGCTGTCGACGGCACGTCCACCGGCAGGCCCAGGTCCGCAGGGTTCATGGCACGGATGCTAGCGCACATCTCGTCAAAGTGACGAGATGTAGGGCCCGTTTGTGCGACGGGCCCGTCACAGTGGCAGCATGGGACGAGTGAGTGTCGCCCCCATTGAGATCGAACGCACCGAATCCGCCGAGGAGACCTTCGCGGTCCCCGAGCCCGACGTCCCCTGGGTGACGATGGTGCACAACGACCCCGTCAATCTCATGAGCTACGTCGCGTACGTGTTCCAGGCGTACTTCGGCTACTCCAAGGACAAGGCGAACAGACTGATGCTCGACGTCCACCACAAGGGGCGGGCCGTCGTCTCCAGCGGCAGCCGCGAGGAGATGGAGCGCGACGTGCAGGCCATGCACGGCTACGGCCTGTGGGCGACCCTCTCCCAGGACCGCAACTGATGGAGCGCGAGACCGGCACCTTCGTGCCGCTCGAGGGCGGCGGCGCGGCCGTCGCCCTCGACGAGATCGAGATCCAGATCCTGCGCTCCCTGGCGGTACAGCTGCTGGAGCTGATCGGCCCCGGCGCGGCCGAGCCGGCCGAGGATGCCGACCCGCTGGCCGTGCTCTTCGCCGCCGACGGCCCCACCGAGCCGCCCTCCGACCCCGCGCTGGCCCGGCTCTTCCCCGACGCCTACGGCGGCCCGGGCGGCGACGAGAAGGCCGATCCGGAGGAGCTGCGGGCCCACTCGGCCGAATTCCGCCGGTTCACCGAGAACGACCTGCGCACGCGCAAGCGCGAGGACGCGCTGGCCGTCGTACGCAGCCTCGACACGCTGGTCACCCCGGCTGACGGCGGCGAGGGCGATGACGGCGCCGGGGGCGGTGGCGGGGTGCTGGAGCTGACCGGGGAGCTGCCGCTGCGCTGGCTCGGCTCGCTCAACGACCTGCGGCTCACCATCGCGGCGCGGCTGGAGATCACCGAGGACGACGAGAGCGCGGTCCTCTTCCGGCTGCCGGACAGCGATCCGCGCAAGCCGATGGTGATGGCGTACCTGTGGCTCGGCGGTCTCCAGGAGACGCTGATCGAGACCCTCTGAGCGGTGCCGCGCCGCCGCGACGGCCAGGGCTTCGTTCACGCTCCGTTCGCTCAGCGGACGCTCAAATCCGGATAACGATCAGATCACCGTCATGCGGTGATCTGATCGCCTTCATGGGCTATGTCCGCATTTTTTCGTGCTGTGGGTCACTTTTTCGTGCCCCGCCCACCCGTAAGCCCGTGATAAATCTTCACGACTGCCGACGGGACGCCACCCCTGTCCCCGGCTCGCTCCAACCGGCTGACCGCCGGGTGCAACTCCATCCGTATCCGGGGGGATCGAGGATCCGGCCCGCGGCCACTCTGTGGCGCGGGTCGGCGTGGAGAAAGGCGCACCAAGACATGACCTCTGTGCAGGTCGAGCACGACGACACCAAGCCGGCCGGCGGCGGAGCCGAGGCGGGCGAGGGTTACCACCGCACGCTCGGCGCGCGGCAGATCCAGATGATCGCCATCGGCGGCGCCATCGGCACCGGCCTGTTCCTGGGCGCCGGCAAGGCGATCTCCAAGGCGGGCCCCAGCCTGATCCTGGCCTACGCCATCGCGGGCCTGGTCATCTTCTTCATCATGCGGGCCCTGGGCGAGCTGCTCATGTACCGCCCCGTCTCGGGCTCCTTCTCGGACTACGCCCGGGAGTTCCTCGGCCCCTTCTGGGGCTATGTGACGGGCTGGACGTACTGGCTCTTCTGGGTGGTCACCGGCATCGTCGAGGTCACCGCCGCCGCGAAGTACATGTCCTTCTGGACCCACGGCGACTTCCCGCAGTGGGGCTTCGCGCTGATCTTCACGCTGATCCTCTACGCCGCCAACCTGATCTCCGTGAAGCTCTTCGGCGAGCTGGAGTTCTGGTTCTCGATGGTCAAGGTCACCGCCATCGTCGGCATGATCCTGATCTGCGCGGGCATCCTGACCATCGGCTTCTCCGACGCCGCCGACACGGCGAGCGTCTCGAACCTGTGGAACGACCGGGGCTTCTTCCCCAACGGCATCGGCGAGACGCTGATGACCCTGCAGATCGTGATGTTCGCCTTCCTCGCGGTCGAGCTCGTCGGCGTCACCGCCGGTGAGTCCAAGGACCCCGAGAAGACCCTCCCCAAGGCCATCAACACCGTGCCGTGGCGGATCGCCGTCTTCTACGTCGGCGCACTGATCATGATCCTGTCGGTCATCCCGTGGAACCAGTTCAAGGCGGGCGAGAGCCCCTTCGTGCTGGCCTTCGAGAAGATGGGCCTCGGCATCGGCGCGGCCATCGTCAACTTCGTGGTGCTGACCGCCGCCCTGTCCTCCTGCAACTCGGGCATGTACTCCACCGGCCGCATGCTGCGCGACCTCGCGCTCAACGGCCAGGGCCCGAAGGTCTTCACCAAGCTGACCAAGAGCGGCACCCCGCTCGTCGGCACCACCTTCTCCGCCGCGCTGATGCTGGTGGGCGTCTGGATCAACTACGTCGCCCCGGGCAAGGCCTTCGACTACGTCGTCTCCTTCGCCACCATCTCCGGCATGTGGGCCTGGATCATGATCCTGGTCTGCCAGATCCGCTACCGGGCCAAGGCCGACCGCGGCGAGCTGCCCGGGTCCTCGTTCCGGGCGCCCGGAGCCCCGTACACGAGCTGGTTCGCGCTGGCCTTCATCGCCATGGTCATCGTGATGATGGGCATCGACAAGGACGCCCGGGTCTCGCTGTACTGCGCCCCGCTGTGGGGTCTGATCCTCGGCGTCTCGTACCTGGTCATGAAGAACCGCGACCCGCGCGGCGCGGCGTTCACCGAGGCCTCGTAGCGTCGTAGCCGCTTGGCCTCGTAGCCGCCTGGCCTCGTGGCCGCCCGGCAGAGGCTGTCTGTCCAGCATCCGGGCCCTTCCGTACCACTCCTCGGTACGGAAGGGCCCGTCTGTCTATCCTTTCGCTCATGCTGACCCTCACCCAGGACCTGTACGACCGGATCGTCGAGCACGCCCGCCAGGACCACCCGGACGAGGCCTGCGGGATCGTCGCCGGTCCGGCGGGCACCGGCCGCCCCGAGCGGTTCGTCCCGATGCTGAACGCCGCGCGGTCGCCCACGTTCTACGAGTTCGACTCCAAGGACCTGCTGAAGCTCTACCGCGAGCTGGACGACCGGGACGAGGAGCCCGTCATCGTCTACCACTCGCACACCGCGACCGAGGCCTACCCCTCGCGCACCGACGTGACGTACGCGAACGAGCCCGGCGCGCACTACGTCCTGGTCTCCACGGCGGACAAGGACGGCCTGGGCGAGTTCCAGTTCCGGTCGTACCGCATCGTCGACGGAGTGATCACGGAGGAAGAAGTGCAGGTCGTCGCGGCTTACTGAGGGATGACGGCGGGGCTACTGACCAGTATGTGAGCCGATGTCGTCCACGATGCGGGATCACACTCCAAACGGGGGACCGGGAATCGTTAACATGACCGCATGGTTCCCCACGACGTGAGCATCGAGACGCCCGGCAGGCTGCTGCTCGTGGCGCGGCTGCACGTCGATCTGTGCCGCCTCGCCAGTGCCATCTGTCCTGCCGCTGCCTGATCACCGCAGTGCCCGCAGTGCCCGTAGTGCCCGCTGAGCCGCGCCACCACCGCTTCGCCCTTCCGCACGTTCTCGCACCTCTTCGAACCTTCTTCACGACTGGAGCCAGCCATGGCCATCGAGGTCCGCATCCCGACCATCCTCCGCACCTACACCGACGGCGAGAAGGCCGTGTCCGGTGAAGGCGCCACCCTCGCGGACCTCTTCCGCGACCTGGAGACCCGTCACAAGGGCATCCAGGAGCGCATCATCGACGAGGCCAAGGGCGGCGAGCTGCGCCGCTTCGTGAACGTGTACCTCAACGACGAGGACGTCCGCTTCCTCGCCGGCATCACCACCGAGCTGAAGGACGGCGACAGCGTCACCATCCTCCCGGCCGTGGCCGGCGGATCGAAGTAATGCGCTACGACTCCCCGCTGGCGGCGGTCGGCAACACCCCGCTGGTCCGGCTGCCCCGGCTGTCCCCGTCCGAGGACGTCCGGATCTGGGCCAAGCTGGAGGACCGCAACCCGACCGGCTCGATCAAGGACCGCCCCGCGCTCCACATGATCGAGCAGGCCGAGAAGGCCGGCCGCCTCCACCCCGGCTGCACCATCCTGGAGCCCACCTCCGGCAACACGGGCATCTCGCTCGCCATGGCGGCGAAGCTCAAGGGCTACCGGATCGTGTGCGTCATGCCGGAGAACACCAGCCAGGAGCGCCGTGAGCTCCTGGCCATGTGGGGAGCCGAGATCGTCCCGTCGCCGGCCGCCGGCGGCTCCAACACGGCGGTGCGCGTCGCCAAGGAGCTGGCGGCGGAGCACCCGGACTGGGTGATGCTCTACCAGTACGGGAACCCGGACAACGCGGGGGCCCACTACGCCACGACCGGGCCGGAGATCCTCGCCGACCTGCCGTCCATCACGCACTTCGTGGCGGGCCTCGGTACGACGGGCACCCTCATGGGGGTCGGGCGCTACCTGCGCGAACACGTCGAGGGCGTGCGGATCGTCGCCGCCGAGCCGCGCTACGACGACCTGGTCTACGGCCTGCGGAACCTGGACGAGGGCTTCGTCCCGGAGCTGTACGACGCCTCCGTGCTGACCACCCGCTTCTCGGTGGGCTCGGCGGATGCCGTGACCCGCACCCGGGAACTGCTCCAGCAGGAGGGCATCTTCGCGGGCGTCTCCACCGGTGCGGCGCTGCACGCGGCGATCGGGGTGGGCCGCAAGGCGGTGGCCGCGGGCGAGTCGGCGGACATCGTCTTCGTCGTGGCCGACGGCGGCTGGAAGTACCTCTCGACGGGCGTCTACACGGCCGCCACGACGGAAGAGGCCATCGAAACCCTCCACGGCCAACTCTGGGCCTAGGCCAGGTCCAGCCCCGCCGGCCGGGGTTTTCGCCCGGTCAGCCGCCCCGCACCGGCTGCCAAATCCAGCCCCGCCGACTGGGGTTTTCGCCGGGATCTGCCCGGTCTAGTGGCCCCGTCCCGGGGTGCCGAATCCAGCCTCGCCGGCTGGGTTTTCCGCCGGGGTCTGCCCGGTCCAGTGGCCCCGTCCCGGGGTGCCGAATCCAGCCTCGCCGGCGTTTGAGGCGCCGCCGGAGGCGACATCGGGCGGTGGGTGGTGGCGGCTGGTGTGCGGGCTGTGCCCGGTGGTGCCTTCGGCTGGCCCTCAAGCGCCGGGCGGGCTGGGTTTTGGCCGGCTTCTCGCTGCGGTGACGCACATCCAGCTTTGCGGGCGTTGTCCCCGCCAAGTCCGGTCCAGTGGCCCGGTCCCGGGGTGCCGAATCCAGCCTCGCCGGCGTTTGAGGCGCCGCCGGAGGCGACATCGGCCGGTGGGTGGTGGCGGCTGGTGTGCGGGCTGTGCCCGGTGGTGCCTTCGGCTGGCCCTCAAGCGCCGGGCGGGCTGGGGTTTGCCCGGCTTCTCGCTGCCGCGACGCACATCCAGCTTTGCGGGCGTTGCCCTCGCCAAGTCCGGTCCAGTGGCCCCGTCCCGGGGTGCCGAATCCAGCCTCGCCGGCGTTTGAGGCGCCGCCGGAGGCAGGGCCGGGCGGGGTGGGAGTCACGGGGTCAGGAGCGAGGCCAGGATGGCGGCGTGGCTGGAGGACGGGTTCCGGACGGCGGTCAGGAGGGTCACCGGGCCGGCCGCCGCGAGGCCCCGCAGCCGCTCCAGCCCGGCCAGGGCCTCGGCCCCGGCCAGCTCGGCCTCGTACCGCTCGCGGAACTCCTCGAAGTCCCCGCCCCCGCCGTGGAACCACTTCCGCAGCTCCGCCGACGGGGTGAGCTCCTTCGGCCACTCGTCCACCGCGGCCGCCGCCTTCGCCAGCCCCCGCGGCCACAGCCGGTCCACCAGCACCCGCACGCCGTCCACCGCCGGATCCGGGGGATCGTAGACCCGCCGCAACCGCACCCCCGGCACCGCCCCGGTCACCGGCCCTCACCTCCGAGTCCGAGCCCCTTCACCTGATCCCACACCGCGGGATCCACCGCCCCGACCCGCCGCCGCAGCTCCCACACCGAGACCTCCCGCGCCCGGTCCGCCTCCACGAACGCGGCCCGGCCCCGCGCCGCCCCGAGCACCCCCGGCGGCAGCGCGATCACGCCGGGCCGGGCGTCCCGGTACTTCCCGGTGACCGGAGCGACCCGCGCACGCCGCCCCCGTACCGCCAGGACCAGGTACGAACGGCCGTCCTCCAGGCACCACAACTCGCGCGCCACCGGCTCCGGCGCCGGCCCCGGGCCGTGCCCGGCCGCACCGGTCCGACCCGGCCGCACCGCCGCCGTCCGCCGCCCCGCCACCAGCACCACGAGGGCCACGGCGACCACCGCCGCCACCCCCGGCCACCAGGACGTGTCCATGCATCGACCGTAACCGCGCCCCCACCCGCCCGCACGGCCCGCACGGCACCCGCGCACGGCAACCCGTGTACGGGCGCTCGCTCCACCGGGTGACACCGCAGGTGAGTTGCCCCACAACGGCCCGCCGCGGAGGAGCGACGGGACGATTCGCGCTTTACGCTCGACTCCACGCACGCCCCCGTCGCCCTCCCCGTATCCGTGTAACGTCCACGGACCGTCCACGGAGGTTCCCGTCTCCATGAAGCTCACCGTCGTCGGTTGCTCCGGCTCGTTCCCCTCCGCGGAATCGGCCTGCTCGAGCTACCTCGTCGAGGCCGACGGCTTCCGGCTGCTCCTCGACATGGGCAACGGCGCCCTCGGTGAGCTGCAGCGGCACTGCGGCCTGTACGACCTCGACGCGATCTTCCTCAGCCACCTGCACGCGGACCACTGCATCGACATGTGCGGCTACTTCGTCGCCCGCTACTACCGCCACGAGGGCGGCCGCTGCGGCACCATCCCCGTCTACGGCCCCGAAGGCACCGAGAAGCGCCTGACCACGGCCTACGAGGACGTCCCCGACGAGCGCTCGATGAGCGAGGTCTTCGACTTCCGCACCCTGAAGGCCGGCACCTTCGAGATCGGCCCCTTCCAGGTGCGCACCGAGCGGGTCGCCCACCCCATCGAGTCCTACGCCATCCGCCTCGAACACGGCGGACGCTCCCTGACGTACTCCGGCGACACCGGCGTCTGCGCCGAACTCGGCCTGCTGGCCGAGGACGCCGACCTGTTCCTCTGCGAGGCCTCGTTCACGCACGGCAAGGAGGACATCCCCGACCTCCACCTCAACGGCCGCGAGGCGGGAGAGTTCGCCCGGGCCGGCCGCGTCGGGCGGCTCGTACTGACCCACATCCCGCCGTGGACCGACGCGGCCCGCAACGTCGCCGACGCCCGCGAGGTGTACGAGGGCCAGGTGGACCTCGCCCACGCGGGCGCCGTCTACGAGATCTAGCCCGCGCCCCGCGCACGCCGAAGCCCCCGCCGTCCGGAAGGAAGGCGGGGGCTTCGGCGTACGCGGGGGGCGCCTGACGGCGGCCGGGGCTACTTCGCCTCGGCCTTCTCCATCTCGGCGAGCTCCTCGTCGCTCTCGCGGCCCGGCGTCGGGAGGTTGAACTTGGTGATCGCGAAGCGGAAGCCGACGTAGTAGACCGCCGCGAAGACCAGGCCGATGGGGATGATCAGCCAGGGGGACGTGGCCTTGTTCCAGCCGAGGCCCAGGTCGATCAGGCCGGCGGAGAAGGTGAAGCCCGCGTGGACACCGAGCGCCCAGGTGACGGCCATGGAGACGGCGGTCAGCACCGCGTGGATGGCGTACAGCACCGGCGCGATGAACATGAAGGAGAACTCGATCGGCTCGGTGACACCCGTGACGAACGAGGTGAGGGCGAGCGAGACCATCATGCCGGTGACGGCCTTGCGGCGCTCCGGACGGGCGGCGTGCGCGATGGCCAGGGCGGCGGCCGGCAGGCCGAACATCATGATCGGGAAGAAGCCGGTCATGAACTGTCCGGCGCTCGCGTCGCCGGCCCAGAAGCGGTTCAGGTCACCGTGCACGACGGCGCCGGCGGCGTCGGTGAAGTCACCGATCTGGAACCAGGCGACGGTGTTGACGAACTGGTGCATGCCGATCGGGATCAGCGCGCGGTTGATGAGGCCGAAGATGCCGGCGCCGATGGAGCCGAGTCCGGTCATCCACTCGCCGAAGTTGGTGATGACCTCACCGATCGGCTCCCAGGCCAGGCCGAAGAAGACACCGACGAGGACGCCGACGAAGGCCATGATGATCGGGACCAGGCGGCGGCCGTTGAAGAAGCCGAGCCAGTCCACCAGCTTCGTGCGGTGGAAACGCTGCCACAGGACCGCGGCGAGCAGACCCATGATGATGCCGCCGAGGACACCGGGGTTGTTGACCACCGCAGGGACGTCGACGCCCTTGTTCTCGGTGGTGTTGATGATGGCCTCGTGCACCGGGAACGCGGTGAGCACGTTCTTGTAGACGAGGAAGCCGACCAGCGCCGCGAGGGCGGTGGAGCCGTCCGCCTTCTTGGCGAAGCCGATCGCGACACCGATGCAGAAGAGCAGCGGCAGGTTGGAGAAGACGGCGTCACCGGCGGTGGCGAACACCGTGGCGACCTTGCCCCAGCCGAGGCCGTCCTTGCCGAACACGTCGGGCTGGCCGAGGCGCAGCAGGATACCGGCGGCGGGCAGGACGGCGATGGGCAGCTGGAGGCTGCGGCCGACCTTCTGGAGGCCCTGGATCAGGCCCGATCCCCGCTTCTTCGCGGGCGGCGCCGTTGCGGCAGTAGCCGAACTCATAACTTCCTCCGGGGAGCAAGGCGCCGCCAAGGGGGTGCATCCAAGGGGGACGGCGACGTCTCGAAAAAGGGGGACACGCCGCCGGGGGAAGCGAGCGTGGTCTACACCAATGGGTGGTGTAGACCAGTTGTAACACGGTGAGGGTTAGATAAGGAACCTTCGTTTTCCTGTGGCCTGCGCCACACCCCGGCCCGGACCGGCCGCCCGAACGGCGGGGTGGACCCACGGACATGACGAAGGCCCCCGGATCCTGGGATCCGAGGGCCTGGACGGCCGGGCCGAAGGGCCCGGAACGCTGCGCCGCGAGCCGCATAACGGCTTGGCCACGCCGGGCTTGGCCACACCGGGCTTGGCCACGCCGGGCTTGGCCACACCTGGGGTGGCGGCGCCTGGCGTGGCTGAGCCTGGCTCGGCTGAGTCCGGCTCGGCTACGCCTTCGTGTTCTCCGCCTGCATGACCGCGATCTCCTCGTCGGACTCCCGCCCCGGAGTCGCCAGGTCGAGCTTCGTGATGAGGAAGCGGAACACCGCGTAGTAGACGACGGCGAACGCCAGCCCGATCACGATGATCATCCACGGCTTCGTCGCCAGGCCCCAGTTGATGACGTAGTCGATCAGGCCCGCCGAGAAGGTGAAGCCGTCGTGCACCCCCAAGGCCCAGGTGACCGCCATCGACACACCGGTCAGCACCGCGTGGATCACGTACAGCAGCGGCGCCACGAAGAGGAAGGAGTACTCGAGCGGCTCCGTGATCCCCGTGACGAACGACGTCAGGGCCACCGACAGCATCAGACCGCCGACCTCCTTGCGGCGCGCCGGCTTCGCGCAGTGCGTGATCGCCAGCGCCGCCGCCGGCAGGGCGAACATCATGATGGGGAAGAACCCCGACATGAACTGCCCCGCGTTCGGGTCGCCCGCCAGGAACATGGCGATGTCACCGTGCACGACCTGGCCGTCCGGCTTGGTGAAGCTGCCGAACTGGAACCACAGCGGCACGTTCAGGAACTGGTGCAGACCGATCACCAGCAGCGCGCGGTTCGCGACGCCGAAGAGACCCGCACCCCACGCGCCCAGATCCCGCAGCCAGGTGGAGAAGCTCTCCAACGCGTCACCGATCGGCGGCCAGATCCACAGGCAGAGCACCGCGAACACGATCGCGACGAAGGCCATGATGATCGGGACGAGACGACGGCCGTTGAAGAAGCCCAGCCAGTCGACCAGCTTCACCCGGTGGTAGCGCTGCCAGAACCAGGCGGCCAGCAGGCCCATGACGATGCCGCCGAAGACCCCCGGATTCTGGAAGGTGTACTCCGCGAAGGAATCGCCCTGCCCCAGACAGCCGCCCTTGATGTCCTTGGTGCCCGCCGGGCACGCCTTGGGGAAGGCGTGCAGGACGTAGCGGTAGACGAGGAAGCCCACGACCGCGGCGAGCGCCGTCGACCCGTCGGCCTTCTTGGCCATGCCGATGGCGACGCCGATGCAGAAGAGGAGGGGCAGGCCCATGTCGGCGTTGAGCAGCGCGCCGCCCGCGCTCCCCATCACCTTGGCGACGTCGTTCCAGCCCAGGCCGTCCTTGCCGAAGACGTCGTCCTGGCCGAGCCGGTTGAGGATGCCGGCCGCCGGGAGGACGGCGATCGGCAGCTGGAGGCTGCGGCCCATCTTCTGGAGCCCCTGGAAAATGCCGTTCCACCACTTCTGCTGCGGCACTGCGGCGGCGCTGCTCGCGCTCATCGGCGTCCTCCCTGGGCGGCCGGTGAACGGCCCGTTTTTGGCGGTTGCGACACTTGCGGCACACTGGTGTAGACCACTACTCGCCACTCCTGATGCGGCCGCACACACCCGCCCAGTGGGCAGGTCGGTGCTGATCGTTATCATTCGTGACGTACTGGACATGTGCCCGTGTAGATGGGCCAACCGTGGGCTACCGTGACGGAGCGGACGCTCACGCGGAGTACGCACACCGCCGAGACTCGTTCTTCGTAGAACTCAGGGAGAAACAGATGGCCACCAAGGCTGAGAAGATCGTCGCCGGGCTCGGCGGTATCGACAACATCGAAGAAGTCGAAGGCTGCATCACGCGCCTGCGCACCGAGGTCAAGGACCCGGGCCTGGTCGACGAGGCCGCGCTCAAGGCCGCCGGCGCCCACGGCGTCGTCAAGATGGGCACCGCGATCCAGGTCGTCATCGGCACCGACGCCGACCCCATCGCCGCCGACATCGAAGACATGATGTGAGCTGAGCCCACCCGGCTCGCACACCCCCGCACACCCCCCGCACCACCGCGGCCGCCAACACGGCCGCACGAGAAGACCCCGTCCGGGCCGCCCCCGACGGGGTCTTCCCACAGCGACATGACGCCGCGCCGCACCGGCTAGGCTCGGAGCCATGTCTCGCATCGACGGCCGCACGCCCGAACAGCTCCGCCCGGTCACCATCGAACGCGGATGGAGCAAGCACGCCGAAGGCTCCGTCCTCATCTCCTACGGCGACACCAAGGTCTTCTGCACCGCCTCCTTCAGCGAAGGCGTCCCGCGCTGGCGCAAGGGCAGCGGCGAAGGCTGGGTCACCTCCGAGTACTCGATGCTCCCCCGCTCCACCAACACCCGCGGCGACCGCGAATCCGTACGCGGCAAGATCGGCGGCCGCACCCACGAGATCTCGCGCCTCATCGGCCGCTCGCTGCGCGCCGTCATCGACTACAAGGCCCTCGGCGAGAACACCATCGTCCTGGACTGCGACGTCCTCCAGGCCGACGGCGGCACCCGCACCGCCGCCATCACCGGCGCCTACGTCGCCCTCGCCGACGCCATCACCTGGGGCCAGCACAAGAAGCTGATCAAGGCCGGCCGCAAGCCGCTCACCGGCACCGTCGCCGCCGTCAGCGTCGGCATCGTCGACGGCGAACCCCTCCTCGACCTCTGCTACGAGGAAGACGTCCGCGCCGAGACCGACATGAACGTCGTCTGCACCGGCGACGGCCGCTTCGTCGAGGTCCAGGGCACCGCCGAAGGCGAGCCCTTCGACCGCAAGGAACTCAACGCCCTGCTCGACCTCGCCGCGGGCGGCTGCGCCGACCTCGAGGCCATCCAGCGCGGAGCGCTGGAGCTGTAGCGCGCGGCCGCGCGAACGCGGCGGCAACCGCGGGGCGAGATCCCGCGTCTTGACGAGTACGGGCGCACAGTGTCAAAACTGTGCGCCCGTCCACGTAACCGGCCACCGGGGGAGACCGCACATGTCCCAGCAGCAGCAGCAGCAGCAGCCGCCGCACCAGCACCGCCACCGCCGCTACCGCGTCCCCGCCGTCCTGCTGGCGGTCGCCCTCGCCGTACCCGCCCTGACCTCCTGCGACGCGATCTCCACCGCGATGGACTGCGCGAACACGGCGGTGGCCATCACGGACGGCGCGAACGACCTCCAGCAGGCCGTCTCCCAGGCGGGCAACAGCCCCCAGGACGCCCAGAACGCGCTCAACCAGATCGAACAGAACCTGAAGAAGGTCGGCGACAAGACCGGCAACGCCGACCTCGGCAAGGCGGTGGACTCCATGACCACGGCGGTCAAGAACGTCCGCACGTCGATCCAGAACGGCAACAACGCCCCGGACATCACCCCGGTCGCGGACGCGGCCAAGGAGATCTCCAAGGTCTGCACCCCGGGCTGAGCCGCCTCTTTCGGCCGCCGGGATGACCGCCGGGATAATGGGGACATGACCTCCACGCCCTCCCGCCTGATCCTGGCCACCCGCAACGCGGGCAAGGTCACCGAACTCCGCGCGATCCTGTCCGACGCCGGCCTGCCGCACGAGCTGGTCGGCGCGGACGCCTACCCGGAGATCCCCGACGTCAAGGAAACGGGCGTCACCTTCGCCGAGAACGCCCTGCTCAAGGCCCACGCCCTGGCCCAGGCCACCGGCCTGCCCGCCGTGGCCGACGACTCCGGCCTCTGCGTGGACGTACTGAACGGTGCCCCCGGCATCTTCTCGGCCCGCTGGGCCGGCACCCACGGGGACGACCAGGCGAACCTGGACCTGCTCCTGGCCCAGCTCGGCGACATCGGCGACGAACACCGCGCGGCCCACTTCGCCTGCGCCGCCGCCCTCGCCCTCCCGGACGGCACCGAACGCGTCGTCGAGGGCCGCCTCCTGGGCACCCTGCGCCACACCCCGGCGGGCACGGGCGGCTTCGGCTACGACCCGATCCTCCAGCCCCTGGGCGAGACCCGCACCTGCGCCGAACTGACGGCCGCGGAAAAGAACGCCATCTCCCACCGCGGCCAGGCCTTCCGCGCCCTGGCCCCGGTGGTCCGGGAGCTTCTGGGCTGAGCGGCGACACGAACGGTCGGTGCCATCAAGGATGGCACCGACCGTAGCTGTGGGCCCGGTGGGACTCGAACCCACGACATACCGGATCTAAACCGG
This sequence comes from Streptomyces sp. NPDC002138, assembly GCF_040296485.1. Classification (NCBI taxonomy): domain Bacteria; kingdom Bacillati; phylum Actinomycetota; class Actinomycetes; order Kitasatosporales; family Streptomycetaceae; genus Streptomyces; species Streptomyces sp. NPDC002138. Next base: position 20,737 of record NZ_JBEOXE010000056.1, read on the forward strand.
CATCCTCTCGTCCAGCTGGGATACGGGCCCGTGGTGCCCACCTTACTGGTCGTCGTGATGTTGCTGTGAGGAGATCTTCAGTGCCGGGGCCGACGCGCACCTCCCCGGCACCAGGTGCTCGTGCTTGCATGGCAGTTGGGGCAGAGGAAGCGCAGGTTCTCCGCGCGGTTGTTCCGCCAGTTGCCGTCGATGTGGTCGACCTCCAAGGGCAGAGGCTCCCCTTGCCATGTGGCTTCCATGCCGCACATGGCGCAGCGCTCCTCGTGCCCGGTCTCCAGCAGGGCACGGCGCAGCCGGGTGTTGGGGGTTCTGGTGGGGGTTGTCGACCGGTCCTCGCAGAGGATCTCTTCGGCGGACCGTCGCCGGCCGTTGTGCCGCATGTTCTCGGTTCGCGGCGGCGGCGCGCTCGAAGCGGGTCACCTCCACGCCCAGCTTCCGCATCCGGTCGAGCAGGTAGCGGCGTGAGGCGCCCTTCCGATCCACCCCCAACCTTTCCAGCGCCTCCGTCAGCGTGCGCGACCCTCGCACGGAGTAACGGACCGATAGTCGGACGATTACGGGGGTTTTCGTCCGATGAGCGGAGTGGCCCGCGCCGGTTCGGCGCGGGCCACTCCGTCGGAGGAAGGGGGCGGGGTCAGATGCCCAGGTCCTTGATGATCTTGGCTACGTGGCCGGTGGCCTTGACGTTGTAGAAGGCGTGCTCGACCTTGCCCGCCTCGTCCACGACCACTGTGGAGCGGATGACGCCGGTGACCGTCTTGCCGTACAGCTTCTTCTCGCCGTACGCGCCGTACGCCGTCAGGGTCTCCTTCTCGGGGTCGCCGACCAGGGTGACCTTGAGGTCTTCCTTCTCGCGGAACTTCGCCAGCTTCTCCGGCTTGTCGGGGGAGACGCCGATGACGTCGTAGCCCGCCGTGGCCAGGAGGGAGAGGTTGTCGGTGAAGTCGCAGGCCTGCTTCGTGCAGCCCGGGGTCAGGGCCGCCGGGTAGAAGTAGACGATGACCTTGCGGCCCTTGTGGTCGGCGAGCGAGACCTCGTTGCCGTCCGCGTCGGGCAGGGTGAAGGCGGGGGCGGTGTCGCCCGGCTGCAGTCGCTCGCTCATGTCTCAGCAGTCTCCTCGGGAGGGGATCGGTACGGGACGAGACTAAGCTGACAGACTGTTCATGGCGGACTACGCCCCTTACGACCAGCACGACCAGGACCACGACGACGGAGGCAGCGCGGTGCCGGAAGCCAGGACCCCCGAACAGATCGAGGCGGACATCGTCCGCAGGCGCGAGCAGCTCGCCGAGACGCTCGACGAGATCGGCGTGCGGATGCACCCGAAGACGATTGTCGGGGACGCCAAGGCCAAGGTCGCCGGGATCGTGGATCACACCGCGGGCCGCGCCTTCGTCGCCGTCAACCGGCTCGTCACCGATGTGAAGGGGGGGCTGCGCACCGAGGACGGCGCCCCGCGCATCGACCGGATCGTGCCGGTCGCGCTGGTCGGCGTCGCTCTCGTGGGGCTGCTCGCGCTCGGTGCCCGCCGCAAGCGCGCGTGATCCGGGCGGGTAGGTTCGGGGCGTGAGCGAGAACAGCACCCACGACGACAAGCTGCCCATCCGCATGCTGCACGACCGCGTGCTCGTACGGTCCGACTCGCCCGAGGGCGAGCGCCGCTCGGGCGGCGGGATCCTGATCCCTGCGACGGCCGCGGTGGGCAAGCGGCTCGCCTGGGCGGCCGTGGTCGCGGTCGGCCAGAACGTGCGGAGCGTGGAGCCCGGCGACCGGGTGCTGTACGACCCCGAGGACCGGGCCGAGGTCGAGGTGCGCGGGGCGACGTACATCCTGATGCGCGAGCGGGACCTGCACGCCGTGGCCGCGGAGCGGCTGGAGGGGGCCGAGGACTCCACCGGCCTCTATCTCTGAGTGGTGCGAGCGTTCCCTTGAGGGCCGGTGACCGAGGTCACCGGCCCTTTTGTCTGCCTCCGTCCGGACTTTGCCCGGATTTTGCTACGGTGGTGGGGATCCCCGACGAGACGCGCCGTACCGGGTCCGGACAAGACGACGCACCTGATGTCCGTTCTCGTCCGGAGGTGCCCGTCATGGCATGGATCCTGCTTCTGCTCGCCGGTCTGCTCGAAGTCGGCTGGTCGATCGGCATGAAGTTCACCGAGGGTTTCACCCGCCTGTGGCCCAGTGTGTTCACCGGGGCCGGGATCGTCGCGAGCATGGTGCTGCTGTCCGTCGCGGCGAAGTCGCTGCCCATCGGGACGGCGTACGGCGTGTGGGTCGGTATCGGTGCGGCCGGTGCGGCGGTACTGGGGATGGCCGTTCTGGGTGAGCCCGTGACCGCCGCCCGGATCTTCTTCATCTGTCTGCTGCTGGTCGCCGTCGTGGGGCTGAAGGCGACCTCCGGCCACTGAGCGGCCACTGAGCGGCCACTGGGCGTCCACTGGGCGTCCACTGAGCGGCCGCGCCGCGTCATTGGCCGAAGAGGTCGGTCCCCTCCGTCGTGCCGCCCCGGTCGCCGCCCTGGGTCGTCGTACCGCCCTGGGTGCCCGCGGTGGTGGTGCCGCCGCGGTCGCCCGCCGTGGTGCCGCCCTGGTTGCCCGCGGTGGTGCCTCCGGTGGTCGGGGTTCCCGTGGTGCCTCCGTTGCCGGGCGTTCCCGTGGTGCCCCCGCCTCCGGTGGTCGGGGTGCCGGTCGTACCGCCGTTGCCCGGGGTTCCCGTGGTGCCGCCGTTGCCCGGGGTGGCGGTGGTGCCGCCGTCCTCGGTGGCCGGGGGGCGGCTGAACGGGGCTTCGGGGGAGACCGGCGGCGGCGGGGGCGGCAGGCCTCCGCCGGGCTGGAGGTCCAGCTCGAAGTCCTGCGGGTCGCTGCCGTCGAGGGCCGCCTTCGTGTACGCCGCCCAGATCCGGGCCGGATAGCCGCCGCCGCTGATGCGGGGTTCGCCCAGGGCGCCGTAGAGCGATTCGGGGGTGCCCTTGTCCGGGTCCTGGCCCATGATCGAGACGACCGTGACGAGGTCCGGGGTGTACGCCGCGAACCAGGCGGAGCGGTCCAGCTCGGCGGTGCCGGTCTTGCCGGCGGCCGGGCGCCCGGCGGCGAGGGCCGCCGTACCGGTTCCGTTGTCGACCACGCTGACCAGCATGGACGTGGTGGTGTCGGCTGCCTCGCGGGTGACCGCCTGGCGTCCGGCGCGGTCGGGGAGGGGCACGGTCTCGTCGCCCTTGGAGATCTTCTCGACGAAGGTGTACGGCGTGTAGCGGCCGTGGTCGGCGACGGTCGCGTAGGCCTGGGTCATGTCGAGGACGCTGGCCTGCACCGTGCCCAGCGCGATGGCCGGCCCCGCGTCGAAGTTGGGGGTGTTCTCCGGGATGCCGAGGGAGACGGCCGTCTGCTTGACCTTGGCGCCGCCGACGTCGACCGCCATCTGCGCGTACACCGCGTTGACGGAGAGGTCGGTGGCGGTGCGGACGGTGATGTCGCCGTAGGAGGCGTCGTCCTCGTTGGAGGGGGCGAAGGGGATCCGGCTGCCGACCACGGGGCGCTTGTTGGTGCCGTTGTAGAGGGTGTTGGGGGTGATCCTGCGGCCTTCCTGGGTGCGTGAGTTGTTCTCGACGGCGGAGGTGAAGACGAACGGCTTGAAGGTGGACGCCACCTGGTAGTCGTGCCGGGTGGCGTTGTTGACGTACTGCTTGGCGTAGTCGATGCCGCCGTAGAGCGCGACGACCTTGCCGGTGAGCGGGTCGATGGAGGCGCCGCCGGCGCGGACGACGCGGTCCACCGTGCGGGCGTCCGGGTCGAGTTTGGCGACCATCTGCTTCTGGACGGCGTCGACGAAGGCGTTCTGGCGGCGTTTGTCGAGGGTGGTGGTGATGCGGTAGCCGCCTTCGGAGAAGGTCTTGTCGTCGAGGATCTTGCGGTCGACGATGTATTCCTTGATCGCCTCGACCAGGTAGCCGCGCTGGCCGGAGAGTCCGGCGGCCGGGCGGACCTTCCCGGGCTCGGGGAATGTGGTGGCGGCGCGCTCGGCCTCGGGCATCCAGCCCTTCTTCACCATGCCGTCGAGTACGTAGTTCCAGCGGGCCAGGGCGCGAGGGCGCCCCTGGGGGTGGGCGACGACGTCGAAGGCACTGGGGGAGTTGAGCAGGGTGGCGAGGTAGGCGCCTTCGGCGGTGGTGAGTTTACTGACGTCCTTGCCGTAGTAGGCCTGGGCGGCGGCCTCGATGCCGTAGGCGTTGCGGCCGAAGTAGCTGGTGTTCAGGTATCCCTCGAGGATGTAGTCCTTCGACTTCTCGCGACCGAGTTTGATCGCGATGAAGAACTCCTTGGCCTTCCGCTTCACCGTCTGTTCCTGGCCCAGGTAGTAGTTCTTGACGTACTGCTGGGTGATGGTGGAGCCGGACTGGGTGCCCTTGCCGGTCGCCGTGTTCCAGGCGGCGCGCAGCATCGCCTTGGGGTCCACCGCCCGTTCGGAGTAGAAGTCGCGGTCCTCGGCGGCCAGTACGGTCTCCTGGACGGTCCGGGGGATCTGGGAGAGCGAGACGTTGACGCGGTTGACCTCGCCGTCGCTGGCGAGGGGGGAACCGTCGGCGTACAGGTACACGTTGGACTGGGCGGTGGCGGCGGTGTTGGCGGGCGGGATGTCCACCAGGAGGTAGCCCGCGACCAGGGCGCCACCGAGCAGCAGGACGAGCAGCAGGAACGTTCCGAGCAGCATGCGCCAGGTGGGGAGGGCGCGGCGCCAGCCGGTGCGCTTGCGTTTGGTCTTGGGGGTCTTGGGGGGCTTGGGAGCCTTGGGGCTGCCCTGGTGCGTGTGGGGGGCCTCGGCTTTCGCCGTGCCGTCCGCGGTGCCGTCCGCCGTGGTGTCCGGGTCCCGAGGGGTCCAGCCCGGCGGTGGTGACGGGTCGTTCATGTCTCCAGGGCTCCTCGGCGCCGTACGAAATATCCGTGTCTGTACCTGATGGTGTCTACCCGATGGCCCTTCGTTCCGCGCCGGACGGGGGTAAATCCCTCGCGTGGATCGCCCCACCGCACTAAGCTCGCGCGCTTTGGCCGTCGTAGGAACAACGTGCAAACGGAGGTTTCGGTGCACAGGACCGCGCACCTCTATGCGGCGATCGCGGCCGGCGGCTTCCGCCGCTACGCCACTTACGGAACGGCGACCGCCGCCGGGGTGTTCACCAATACCGTCTTCGGCTTCATCGTGGCGTACACCTACATCGCGCTGTGGGACGAGCGGCCGGGCCTCGGCGGCTACGACCAGGCGCAGGCGCTGACCTTCGTATGGGTCAGCCAGTCGCTGCTCGCCGCGGGCGCGCTCATCGGCGGCGGGTTCCAGGAGGAGATGCAGGAGCGCATCCGAACGGGTGACATCGCCGTCGACCTCTACCGGCCCGCCGACCTCCAGATGTGGTGGCTGGCCGCGGATCTGGGGCGTGCGGCCTTCCAGTTGCTGGGGCGTGGGGTGGTGCCGCTCGTCGCGGGGGCGCTCGCCTTCCGGCTCGCGCTGCCGCACGCGCCGGGGCGCTGGCTGCTCTTCCTGCTGTCGGTGCTGCTCGGGCTCGTGGTGAGCTTCGCGCTGCGCTACCTGCTCGGGCTGTGCGCGTTCTGGCTGCTGGACGGGTCCGGGGTCAACATGGTGGCCACCCTCGTCTCGATCTTCTTCTCCGGGATGCTGCTGCCGCTGACCCTCTTCCCCGGCGGTTTCGGCGAGGTGGTCCGGATGCTGCCCTGGTCGGCGATGCTCCAGGTGCCGCTGGACCTGCTGATGGGCAAGCACCCGGGGGCCGCGGGCACGGCGCGGGCGCTGGGGTTCCAGGCCGTGTGGGCGGCCCTCCTGCTGGGCGTGGGGCGGCTGGCGCAGTCGGCGGCCACGCGGAAGGTGGTGGTCCAGGGTGGTTGAGACGGTCGGTACGTCCGTGCGCGGGGCGGTGGCGCAGCCCGTCCACGACGCGTGGGGGGAGCGGCCCGGGGTCTGGCGGCGGGCGGCCGAGGGGCTGCGCGGCTACGGCCTGATCGTGGCGATGTGGATCCGGGCGACCATGACGTACCGGACGTCCTTCCTCGTCGCCCTGTTCGGCAACGGCGCCGGGTGCCTGCTGGACTTCGTCGCGATCTACATCATGTTCCGGCACGTGAGCGCCCTCGGCGGGTTCGCGCTGCCCGAGATCGCCCTGCTGTACGGGTCCTGCTCGGCCTCCCTCGGGCTCGCGGACCTGCTGCTCGGCAACACCGACCGGATCGGCGCCCGGATCCGCGACGGGTCCCTGGACACGATGCTGGTGCGCCCGGTGCCGGTGCTGGCACAGGTCGCGGCGGACCGGTTCGCGCTGCGGCGCCTCGGCCGGGTGGTGCAGGGGCTGGGGGTGCTGGCGTGGGCGGTGTCGGCGCTGGAGGTGCACTGGACGGTGGGCCGGGTGCTGCTGCTGCCGGTGATGGTGGTCGCGGGGGCGGCGATCTTCGGGGCGGTGATGGTGGCGGGAGCGGCGTTCCAGTTCGTCGCGGGGGACGCCGCGGAGGTGCAGAACTCCTTCACCTACGGCGGCAACACGATGCTCCAGTACCCGCCGACGGTCTTCGGCAAGGAGCTGCTGCGCGGGGTGACCTTCGTGGTGCCGCTGGCCTTCGTGAACTGGCTGCCCGCCCTGCACGTGCTCGGGCGGCCCGATCCACTGGGGCTGCCGGGGTGGCTGGCGTACGTGAGCCCGCTGGTCGCGGCGCTGGTGCTGGTACCGGCGTCGCTGGCGTGGCGGGCGGGGCTGCGCTCGTACCGGAGCACGGGGAGCTGAGCGCGGATGGAGGCGGAGGTGAGCGCGGCGCATACGAGTGCGGGTGCGGGTGCGGTGCGTACGGATGCGAGTACGGATGCGAGTACAGGTGCGAGTACGGGTGTGGGCCCGGGACGGGAGAGCCGCGTGGGAGAACCGCTGATCGAGCTGGCGGACGTACGGAAGATCTTCGACGTGCGGCGCAGGATGGGGCTGTTGCGCCGGGAGAAACAGCAGGTCAAGGCCGTGGACGGGATCAGCTTCAGGGTCGCGCGGGGCGAGATGGTCGGCTACATCGGGCCCAACGGCGCCGGGAAGTCCACCACGATCAAGATGCTGACCGGCATCCTGACGCCGAGCGGCGGCCGGTTGCGGGTGGCGGGCATCGACCCGGCGCGCGAGCGGACGCGGCTGGCGCACCGGATCGGGGTGGTGTTCGGGCAGCGCACCACGCTGTGGTGGGACCTGCCGCTGAAGGACTCGTACGGGCTGATGCGGCGGATGTACCGGATCCCGGCCGACCGCTTCCGCCGCAACCTGGAGCGCTGCGTGGAGCAGCTGGACCTGGGCGCGCTGCTCGACGTACCGGTGCGTCAGCTGTCGCTGGGGCAGCGGATGCGCGGGGACATCGCGGCGGCGCTGCTGCACGATCCGGACGTGCTGTACCTGGACGAGCCGACGATCGGGCTCGACGTGGTGAGCAAGGCCAAGGTGCGCGCGTTCCTGCGGGAGCTGAACGGGCAGTCGGGCACCACGGTGCTCCTGACCACGCACGATCTCCAGGACATCGAGCAGCTGTGCGAGCGGGTGATGGTGATCGACCACGGACGGCTGATGTACGACGGCGCGCTCGCCGGACTGCACACGGCGGGTCCCGCGGGGCGCGGCGAACGGACGCTGGTGGTGGACCTGGAGCGGGACCTGCCGCCGATCACGGTGGCGGGCGCGCGGGTGGTGAAGGTGGAGGGGCCGCGGCAGTGGCTGGCCTTCCCGGCGGAGGCCTCGGCGGCGCCGCTGGTGGCGGCGGTGGCGGCGGAGTACCCGCTGGTGGACCTGTCGGTGCGGGAACCGGACATCGAGGACGTGATCGCGCGGATGTACGCGGGGCGGGGGTGAGGGGTAGGGGGTGCGGGGTGCGGCGTACGCGGTGCGGGGTGCGGGAGGGGGCGGGGTAACGGGCCCCGGGACCCCTACGGTTCGGGCGGCCCTCTGCATAGGCTGTGCCGTATGAGTGACGAGCGGCCTGAGAAGCCGTTGCCGGAGCTGAGGGCATCCGACGCCGACCGGGAGCGGGTGGTGGAGCGGCTGCGCGACGCCGTCGCCGAGGGCCGGCTCGACATGGAGGAGTTCGAGGAGCGGCTGACGGCCGCCTACGCGTCCCGCACGTACGCCGAACTGGAGCCCCTGACCATCGATCTGCCGGCGCCGGGCCAGACGCCGGGCGGCCCGGTGTCGTTCAGCAAGGCCCCCGCGCCGCGGCCGGGCGGCGCGTCCTCGGGCGAGTCGTGGCCCGCGCGGATCGGTGGCCGGGGCACGTCGTCCTGGGGCGTGGCGATCATGTCCGCGTTCCAGCGCAAGGGGGCGTGGACGGTGCCCGCGCGCTTCTCGGCGGTGGCGTTCTGGGGCGGGGGCGAGATCGACCTGCGCGAGGCCCGGTTCGAGGAGCGCGAGGTGGTGATCACCTGCGTCGCGATCATGGGCGGGATCGAGATCGTGGTGCCGCCGGGCGTGGAGGTCGACGTACGGGGCATCGGCGTGATGGGCGCCTTCGACCACCGGGACATGGCCGTCCCGGCGGAACCGGGCGCTCCGCGGGTGATCGTGAACGGTCTGGCCTTCTGGGGCGGGGTCGACGTGAAGCAGAAGGCCCGCAAGATCCCGGGGCTCGGTCGCGGGCGCTCGAAGCGCAAGGAGCTGTAGGGCGGGCCGTAGCTGTAGGGCGAGCTGCAAGGGCGAGCTGCAAGGGCGAGCTGCAAGGGCGAGCTGTAAGGCGAGCTGCGAGGCGAGGGCTGCGGAGCGCGCCAGGGCCCGGGTGCGGCGCGGCCACGGGCCGTGGCGGCCGGGACACGCCGGGTGGTGGCGGGAACTCCCGGGCCGCCCCGGGAGTCGGATGCTATGCAGACGAACCGGCGCCCCCGGGGAAGGCAGGAACAGGTACCCGTGAACGACAGCGACACAGGGACGAGCACCGGAGCGCCGTCAGGGTCGAGCGCCGGAGCGCCGCCGGGCGCGAGCGCGGGAGGGCGGCCGGGCGCGAGCGCCGGTGTGCCGCCGGGCGGGTCACGGCCGCCCGGCGCGGCTGCTGCCGCCGCCGGTCAGTTCGTGTTCAACGCGGCGGACGAGGAGCGCCAGCGCGGCGTCCGCCGGATGAAGACGACGGCGACCGGCCTGCTGATCCTGGTCGCGCTGATCTACGTACTGGCGAAGTGGGCCCAGCACACGGGCACCGGCGGCGGTGACGGCGGCTGGGCCGGCTACGTCGCGGCCGCGGCCGAGGCGGGCATGGTCGGCGCGCTCGCGGACTGGTTCGCGGTCACCGCGCTCTTCCGGCGCCCGCTCGGGCTGCCGATCCCGCACACCGCGATCATCCCCACCAAGAAGGACCAGCTCGGCGTCTCCCTCGGGGAGTTCGTCGGCGAGAACTTCCTGTCCTCCGACGTCGTCCGTACGCGCCTGCACGCGCTCGGCATCGGCGGCCGCCTCGGCTCATGGCTGGCCGAGCCCGCGCACGCCGACCGGGTCACCGAGGAGCTGGCGACCGCGCTGCGCGGCGCGCTGACCGTGCTGCGCGACTCCGACGTCCAGGCGGTCGTCGGGGAGGCCATCACGCGGCGCGCGGAGAACGCGGAGATCGCGCCGGGCATCGGCAAGACGCTGGAGCGGATCGTCGCGGACGGCGGGCACCGGCGGGCCGTGGACCTGGTGTGCGTCAAGGCGCACGACTGGCTGGTCACGCACGGGGAATCGGTGATGGACGCGGTCCAGGGCGGGGCCCCCGGCTGGACCCCGCGGTTCGTGGACCGCAAGATCGGCGACCGCGTGTACAAGGAGCTACTGCGGTTCGTCACCGAGATGCGCGACATGCCGGAGCATCCGGCGCGCGGGGCGGTGGACCGGTTCCTGAGCGACTTCGCGGCCGATCTCCAGTCGGATACGGACACCCGCGCCCGGGTCGAGCGGCTCAAATCGGAGATCCTGGCGCGCGGTGAGGTCCAGGACATCATCGCGTCGGCGTGGTCGGCCATCCGTACGATGATCCTCTCGGCGGCGGAGGACGAGCAGAGCGAACTGCGCCTGCGCGTGCGGGCGTCCCTGATCTCGCTCGGCTCCCGGCTGGCGACCGACGGGCGCCTCCAGGAGAAGGTGGAGGGCTGGATCGAGGGCGCGGTGGTGTACGTCGTGACCACCTACCGGACCGAGATCACCTCGCTGATCACCGACACGGTGGCGGGCTGGGACGCGGAGCACACCTCGCGCAAGATCGAGGCGCACATCGGGCGGGACCTGCAGTTCATCCGGATCAACGGCACGGTGGTGGGGGCGCTGGCGGGGCTGCTGATCTACACGGTCAGCCGGGCTCTGGGGGCGTAGGGGGGGTGGGGGGGGCGTGGGGGTGGGGGGCGCGCGCGTCGCCCTGGGCTCTGGCCCCGGGTCCTGGCCCGGGGCGCGGGCCGTGACCCGGGGCTCGCGGGGTCAGCCGCGGTCGGCCACGGCCCAGGAGGCGGCGGCCACGACGCCGGCCACGCCGAGGACCGCGGGCCAGGCGCCGATCTTCTTGGCCAGGGGGTGCGATCCGGCGAAGCCGGCCACGTACAGCGCGCCGAGTCCGGCCGCCGCCGGGGCGCCCGCCCGCCGGTGCCATTCACGTCCGGCCACGAGTCCGGCCGTACCGAGTACGACGCCGCCCAGGGGCCGCTTGCGCGTCCACCGCGCGACGGCGTAGCCGCCGACCAGTCCTGCCGCGGCCACCACCGAGGTCGGTACCTGTGCCATGTCCATTCCCTCCGCCGTACGGACGTCCTACGCTTGGTCGCGCGCAGTCCCCGCATCCAGTGCTCCTCCCGCCGAGGCTAACGCGACCGCCGCACGACGCGGCGGGCGCCCAGGGCGCCGAGCAGCAGCACGGCCCCGCCCACGACGGCGTGCGGGACGCCGGGCGGCAGCAGGGCGACCACTCCCAGCACCAGGAAGAACGCCAGCGCGCACGCGCCGAGCCCACGCAGGAATCCGTCCACGAACGCTCCTCGACCCACGATCACTCGCTCCACTTGATCACTCGGCCCCCCGCGGCCACTCGGCCCCGGCCACACAGCCCCCGCCGCACGGCCCCGCCACACAGCCACCCACCACCTGACAACGCCTCAACACCCGGCCCTGACACGGCGAGGCGGGGGATCTGCCGGGAACCTCCCGATCGAGGGATGCGCCACACCAGGCAACCCCGGAGGCGTAGATTCGCTCTCCGCAGGAGAGAACCCACCCAACCCACCCCAGGAGCGGACAACCGTGATCTGCTACGGACCGGCCGTCCTCGACCTGACGGACGAACTGGTCGACACCTACGCCGACGTTTTCTCGGGCCCGCCGTGGAACGAAGGTGAAGAAACCATTCGCCAGTTCGCGGCCCGACTGCAGTCCGACACCCGTCGACGCGGCTTCCGCACCGCCTTCGCCCAGACCGCGAACGGCATCGACGGCTTCGCCACGGCCTGGCTGACCCGGGCCCCCTTCCCCGGCGACCGCGGCTATGCCCAGGTCACCGCCCAGCTCGGGCGCGCCCGCGTACGGCGCCTCCTCGTCGACGCCCTCGAGGTGGACGAGCTCGCCGTACGCCGCCACGCCCGCGGCCAGGGCACCGGCCGGGCCCTCCTCGCCGAAACTCACCGCCGACGCCCCGGAGCACCGCGCCTGGCTCCTCACGGCCCGCGCCGCCACCGACACGGTCGCCACCTACCGCCGCCTCGGCTGGCACGAGGTCACTCCCCTCCCGGGCACCGAGAACGCCGTGATCGTCTTCCTGTCCCCCCACCACCCGGAGGCCGCGGAAGCCACCCTGGCGGCGTGAGGGGGCGGGGCGGGGGTTGCGGGGCGGGGGCTGTGGATGCTTGCCGGGTCGGTGGGGGTGGCCCGGGCCGGGGTTCGGGCTACCCCGTGGCCGTGGCCGTGCCCGTACCGGTCCGCCTCCGCTGACCCTGCGGGCCCCGGCACGGCCCGCCCGCGCGGTGGGCGCGCGGTGGGCATGCCGTACCGCCTGACCCGGGGCCCGGCCCCTGACCGTGGACCCGCCCGACCCTGGGGGCGCCCGACCCCGGGCCCGACCTGGCCGTGGCCCGCCCGACCATGACTCGGCCTGGGTCTACGCCCAGGTGGCGGGCGCTCCGCACGGCCCGACCTGACCCGCACCCTGACCCTGCGCGCCCCGGGCCTGCCCGCTCGCGCACCGGGCGTGGCACCGCCCGACCCGGACCCGGGCCCGGGCCACGCCCACGGGCCAGCACGCCGTGCCGCCCAGCCCCGGACCCGCCCGACCCCGACCCCGGCCCGCCCCGCCCCCGCCCCGCGACCCACGCTTGACCGCAGGGCCGTCGGGCATATCGGGGGCATGATCACGGAATCAGACCCCACGTCCCCCACGTCCCCCACCCACCCCACTCCGGCCGACTCCGTCGCCTCGCTCGCGCGGCGGCAGCTGAACCTCGCGACCTATCACCAGCTCAAGGCCGCCCGGGTGCCCCCGGCCACGATCACCGGGCGGACCCGGCACGGCGGGCCCTGGCAGCGGTTGCTGCCCCGGGTCTACCTCCTCCAGACCGGGCCGCCGGACAGCCGCCAACGCGCCCTCTCCGCCGTCCTGTACGCCGCTCAGCCCACCGGGGGCGACCCCCTCGACGGCAGTACGGCGGCCCTCACCGGCGGTGCCGCCCTGGCCCTGATCGGCGTACGCGACGCCCCACCGACCCCCGTCGACGTCCTGGTCCGCGCCCCGCGCACGCTGCACCCCGCCCCCGGGGTCCGGCCCCTGACCACCTCCCGCTGGCCGGCCACGATCACGGTCTCCGGCATCCCGAGCACCCGCCCGCTGCGCGCCGCCGCGGACTTCGCGGCCCGCGCCGAGGACCCGGACCTGGTCCGATCGGTCCTGGCGAACGTGGTCCAGGCCGGCTGGTGCCACCCGCACGACCTGCACGGCGAACTCCGCGCGTCCCGCACCCTGGGCCGCCCCGCGGTCCGCGGCGCGGCCGCCGAACTGGTGGCCGGGGTCCGCTCGATCGCCGAGGCCCGGGCCCGCGACACCCTGTCGGCCACGGACCTGCCGACCCCGCTGTGGAACGCCCGCCTGTACACCCCGGACGGCGCCTTCCTGGCGAGCCCGGACGCGTACTGGCCGGACGAGGGGGTGGCCCTGGAGATCGACTCGGCGGAGTACCACTACACGCGCGACTCCTGGCACGCCACGCTCCTGCGCCGCCTCCGCCTGGAGGCCCACGGCATCCTCGTGGTCAGCGCGACCCCGTCGATGATCCGCGACACCCCCACCGAAGTCACCGCGGCCCTGCGCGCCCTCCTCACCCTCACCACCGCCCGCCCCACCCCACCCACAGCCACGGCCCGCGGCCACCAACAGCTGGAGCTACCTGTCTAGGGCGATATGTGCGATATCTGCCGTGCGAGTTGTCAATTCAGCGCTGAAAATGCGCGAATCTGATCGTAATCTGATCGCCATGACGATGGCTGATGTTCTTTTCGGGGATGACTTCGAGCCCGCCGGGGACGGGGACGGGGGCGGGGGCGGGGACGGGGACGGGGAGTTGGGTCGCGTGGTGGCCTGGTTCACCCGCCAACCCAATCTGCAGAATCGTTTCTCTGGAGTTCTGAGGAGATCGATCGACGAAGTCCTGGATGGTCAGCGAACCGGTCGGTACGACCTGAACGACCCCAATGTGGCCAAGACGGAGAAGACCTATTTGGGCACAAAGGTCGAAATTGTATGCCAATCAGAATTTGATCTGCCGCGGGGTTCCGGCATGGATTACAGCGTCGACGGCGTCGACGTCGATGCGAAATTCTCGCTCACGGGTGGCTGGATGATCCCGATCGAGGCGATGGGGCACATCTGTCTCGTGATGTCCGCTGACGATGCGGCTTCGTCCTTCCGGGTCGGCCTGGTACGAATCAAGGATGAAATCTTGACCAGCGGTGGAAACCGCGACGGGAAGCGTTCCATATCCGCGCGAGGGCGCTCCGCCATTCGTTGGCTGGTCCAGGGTGGGGCGTTGGCCCCGAATGTTCTGCTACAGCTTGACCCGGAGACTCGCCGGAGGATTGAAGCGGTGCCGGCGGGTCAGCAGCGGGTGAATCAAGTTTTTTCGCTCTTGCAGGGAACGGTGATAGATCGCAATGTCATCGCCACCGTCGCCCGACAGTTGGACGCGCCGAAGCGGGTTCGTGATGCCCGCCACCAGCTGAGATCGGAGGGGATCGTCATCCTCGGCCACCAGAACGACAGTCCTGGCATCGCGAGGGAGTTGGGGCTGGAGGTTCCGACCAAGGGAACCTGGATCGCCGCGTCGCTCGCGCTGGCACAACCGGATGACACCCGTCCTGGCGCGGTCATCGACGGGAAGACCTACGTCGTCGCGAAGGCGGGGGAGACCAGGGCGCCCGTTCCTACGACGCTTCGGTTCTGACGTTCGCCAGCAAGTAGGGCTTGAGGTGGGCGGCGATCGCCTCGGCGAGCATGGGCGGCACTGCGTTCCCGATTTGTTTCGCGATCTGAATCTTGGTTCCACACCACAAGAATGTGTCGGGGAACGTTTGCAGGAGGGCGGCTTCGCGATGTGTGATGGGTCGGTCTACTCGGTAGCCGTCCGTGCCGGGCTCCCATTGGGGGTGCAGGTACTGCCCCTTCTCCGGCTTGTAGAACTCTGTCCTGATCGTCAGCGAAGGCTGGCCCCACTGCATTCGCCCCATGACGTCAGTGGTCCCGGTCGCCTTCTTCTTCCAGCAGTTCGGAAGGAGATCGTGGGGAAGGTCGAACCGTCCACCCCCCGGCGGAACGTGGGCGTAGCGTTGAAGGGAGAGGTCGGTCGGAGTCCTGCCGATGTGAAGATCTTCGCTCTTGAAGATCCCAGGGATGGTCTGACCGAAGAACGAAGCCGTCGAGGCAGGCAGCGTCGTCGTGTTCGGCCTGTCGGCCAGTCCCTTGTCGCCGAAGGCGTCCCGCACCGTGCGCCACGAGGCGAGGCCCATGGGGTTGCCCTGCCCATGGGTCTGACCGGGGAGGGGGATGCGGCCGATCCTGGAGCCGATCACGATGGCGCGCTTCCGGCGTTGCGGGACGCCGAAGTCAGCTGCCAGGAGTAGTCCGTGCGTGAGCTCGTAGCCCTCGAGGAGCCCCCCTCGTCGAACCTCCTGCTGAAGCAGCAGGAACTCGGAGGACTTCAGGAACCGGTCCACGTTCTCGATGATGAAGACCTTGGGGCGGGCGTGCTGAACGAAGCGGATGTACTCCTTCCAGAGCTTGTTCCGCGGATCGTTGACGTCGCGAGTACCCAGGTTGGAGAAGCCTTGGCACGGCGGTCCACCGATGATGACGTCCGCTTCCGGGATCTCGTCATCCCGGACCTCGGCGATGTCGCCCCAGCGCATGTGCTTTTCGCCGTAGTTGGCTGCATAGGTCGCAGCTGCGTGAAGATCCCACTCCACCGCCATGGTCGGTTTGTACCCTTTCGCGGCGATGAAGCCGGCGGTCATGCCGCCGCAGCCTGCGAACAGGTCGATCATGGAGATGTGCTTGGCCATGAAGGACAGGTTAGTCGGAGGCGCTGACAATTGTCCCGGACGCCGGTCGGAACGGGGGTGGATGCCCTGGCATGCTCCGGTGAATGCGGGAATGTGTGGTCGGTCACATGGGTGCGGTGTCGGCGGCCCTTGCCGGCTCACAGGGTGGCGATGTACTCACGCAGCTCGTCGTAATCGCGCAGGCGGCGCTGGTCGCAGAGGCGCCTGAAGTTGTCGCGGATCGCCAGGCGGGCCCGGGGCTGATTCCCGGAGCAGTATTCGTCGATGGCTTGCGAGAGCGCGGGCAGGTTGAGGTGGTAGACGCAGTCGATCTCTCCCGAGCCCCTGCCGAGGAGGGCCAGCATGGACGGGCGGGGCTCCATTGTCACCGTCGCGAAGTGCGGCATCCGCCCTCGGCGCAACGACGCCATCTTTGCTCCCTGGCTGCGGCAGTCCTGGGCGCGGTCGGTCCGGAGCGTCCACTTCAGGGAAAGGCCTGCCACCAGATGGCGAGGTGCGACCGCTCCGGACGCGACTGCTCCGGAGGTGACGCCGGGCGTCGAACGGGACACGGTGATGTCCAGCTTGAGGAGGGACTCCTCACCCAGGAGGTCCAGCAGGTTGCGGCGGCGGTCCTCCAGTAGCTCCAGTTCGTTGTGGATCCCGTCGAGGTGGGTGTCCAATTCGCTCTGTACATCCGCGGCAATGATGGCGGAGGCGGAAAAGTCCCGGAGTTCTTTCACCCTACGGGTCACCGAGGAGGAGCTGTCCTTGCGGAGAGTGGCCGTCGCGTTGAGGTGCGAGAATTGTTCGAAGCTGGCAATGGACCGCTCCGGTTGCACCATCAGGTGGGGAGACTCGATCTGGAAGTACTGGGTGAGGTCCATCGCCATCGTGCTTGCCATGAGATTGCCGACGGCGTCGGACGGTGCGAGCTTGTCGGGCGTTATCCCCATGGCTTCGAAAAAAACAGTGCCGAGGTCGACGGACTGCTTGTCGCTCGCGTCCGAAGTGTTGGGGCGCCCGTTTCGGTATCCGCAGAGAGAGGCGACGAACGATGCGGGCACAGGTGCTCCAGTTCTACGATGCAAAGGGTGATCGGTGGGTGTGGAGGATTCAGCCGGACCTGGAAGGTCGGGGTGGTGCGAGGCCATCCGAAGGCCGGGAGTAGAAAGCTCCGGCAGACCTGGTCCTCATGATCGTGTCGGCGATGGAGGCAGGAGCTTCGTGCTCCCAGAATCGGAGCACGATCCAGCCGCTCGCCTGGAGGTGTGCGGTTGTGGACCGGTCCCGAGCCATGTTCTTGTCCAGCTTCGTC
Source organism: Streptomyces sp. NPDC002138 (assembly GCF_040296485.1). NCBI lineage: Bacteria > Bacillati > Actinomycetota > Actinomycetes > Kitasatosporales > Streptomycetaceae > Streptomyces > Streptomyces sp. NPDC002138. The sequence goes on from NZ_JBEOXE010000056.1 coordinate 37,593, forward strand.
CGCCACCACTCGGCGTTCGACTTCGGTTGTGTCGCATGCCGAGCACAGCCGTGCCAGAAGCAGCCGTCGAGGAAGACGGCGATCTTGTCCCGCCCAAAAGAAATGTCGATGGTGCGCCGCGGCATGCCCGGCACGGGGACATTCACGCGGTAGCGGAGTCCGGAGGCGTGCAGGAGCCGCCGTACCGCCATTTCAGGAGCGGTGTCGCGTGAGTTCTGGCGGCTCATGCGGGCCGAGACCTCGGGTGAGGAGGGGACGACATCGGGCATGGATCAATGATGCCGGCCCCATCGAGCCGGCTGCTCAGGCCGCCGGTGCGCCGTGGCAGGTGGCGTAGGGCTTGGTTGAGGTGCACCAGCACGGGGTGGTGGGGGACGGGGGCCAGGGGGTGGCTTTGCCGCGGGCGGCCAGGGTGGTGGCGTATTCCGCGAGGAGGCTCGGGGAGGCCGGGGAGGTTTTCTCCGAGGCGGCGAAGGCTTCGTACGAGGGGACGCTCGCCGTGACGATGCCGAGGTTCGTGGTGCCCGAGGCGGCCAGGGCGCGCAGGGAGGTCTCGATGTCCGTCAGGTGCGCGGCGTGCGAGGGGTACTCCGAGGCCAGGGTCGGGTAGGACGCCAGGAGTTCGGTCAGTTCCTGGAGGGGCCAGTGCAGGAGGGCCACCGGGAAGGGGCGGGAGAGCGCGGCGCGGCGGTCGCCGAGCTCGGCGCGCAGGCGGGCGATCTCGGCGCGGAGCTCGGCCGGGTCGTCGGAGCCCAGGGCCCAGATGCGCTTGGGGTCGTGGAGTTCGTCCAGCGGGATCGGGCCGGTGTGGCGGGTGTCGGCGACCATGTCCCAGTCGTCGTGGGCGAGTCCCAGGAGCCGGCGGACCCGGTGGCGGCCCGTGAGGAGGGCCGTCGTGGAGGTGGTGAGGGGTTCCTCGTCCGTGATGAGGAGCTGGGCGGCCTGGGTGAAGCACTCGTGGGAGGCGTCGAGTTCGTCGTGGGTCTCGAGGGTCTCGGCGATGACTTCCCAGGGCGCGGGGTCGTCGGGGGCCGCCGCGCGGATGCCCGAGATCAGGGCGCGGGCCTCGGCCTCGTGCCCGTACTCCCACAGGTTCGAGGCCTGGAGGGCCTTGATCAGGTGGATGTTGTCCGGTGTACCGGCCAGGAGTTGGTCGTAGAGCGTGCTCGCCCGTTCGCGTACGTCGGCCAGTTCGAGGTGGGCCGCGGCTTGCAGGAGCAGCGGCTCCTGGTCCTCGGGGTAGCGGTTCGCCGTGCGGATGAGGCGCTCGGCTTCGGCGATGTGCTCGGCAGGCGTGTCGGGGCGCATGGTTCACACCGTACTGCCGCTGGTCAGTTGGCGGGGCAGGACTTAAGGTGCGGGCCGTGCGGGATCACATACCTGTGGTGGTGCAGGGGAGCGGTCGGCGGGCGCGGCGCGTGGGGATCGCGCGGGTGCTGTGGAGCTGTGCCGAGCTCGCCGTCACGGTGGGTGTGGTGCTGTTGTTGCTGGTGGTGCACCAGGTGTGGTGGACGAACCGGGAGGCCGTGGCGTCGGCGCGGGATCAGGTGCGGGCGCTGGAGCGGGCCTGGGGTGGGGATGGGGACAGTGGCGGGGGCGGAGGCGCGGCCTCCGGTCTGGGTGACGGTCAGGACGTGGGGCCGGGGGATGGTGGCAGTGCCGGTGCCGGTGCCGGTGATGGCCCTGATGCCGATCCTGTTGTCGGGGCGCCGGCTGTTGGCCCGTCTTCCCGCCCCGGTGCCGGAGCGGTGCCCGCGCCCGGCGCGGGGCGGGCGGCGGCCCCGGCCGCGTCGCAGGCGTACGCCGTGCTGCGCATCCCGCGCCTGGGGCTGGTCGTGCCCGTCGCGCAGGGGGTGTCCAAGGCGGCGGTCCTCGACAAGGGGTACGCCGGGCACTACCCCGGGACCGCGCAGCCCGGGGCCCAGGGGAACTTCGCGCTCGCGGGGCACCGCAACACGCACGGGGAACCTTTCCGGTACGTCAACCGGTTGCGGGCCGGGGACGAGATCCAGGTGGAGACGCAGGGCCGGCGGTACACGTACGTCGTGGACAAGGTGCTCCCGGAGACGACCGAGCGGGACGCCGGGGTGATCGCGCCGGTGCCGCGGAGCGTGGTGAAGCCCGATTACGGGTACGGCCAACCCGGGGCGTACATCACGCTGACGACCTGCACGCCCGAGTACACGTCCAAGTACCGGCTCGTGGTCTGGGGAACGCTGCGGAGTTAGTGCGGGGCGAGCCGTGGTGGGCCTGCCGTGGTGGGCCTGCCGTGGTGCGCCTACCGTGGTGGGCCTGCCGTGGTGCGCCTACCGTGGGGCGGTGCGTCCGAAACGGGTGAAACGTCCTCAGCTGGTGTGGCTCGCCACGCCCTTCGTCCTCTTCCTCGGGGTGCTGCCCCTCGTGAACCGGGTGGAGCCGCTCGCCTTCGGGCGGGTGCCGTTCCTGTTGGTGTGGTGCGTCGGGGCGACCCTGGTGACCCCGCTCGCCGTCTGGCTGGCCTGGCGCGGTGATCACCGGTGAGCGCGGCGGCCGTGGCGACCTCCGTCTTCGCCGTGTTCATGGTGGCGACCGTCGCGCTCGGCCTGTTCGCGGTGCGCGGACGCGGTGGCGGTGGCGGTGGCGGGGGCGGTGGCGGGGGGCTCGCCGAGTGGTCGGTGGGCGGGCGTTCGCTGGGCACGGTCTTCATCTGGGTGCTGATGGCGGGCGAGGGCTACACCAGCTTCAGCTACCTGGGCGCGGCGGGCTGGGGCTACAACTACGGCGCGCCCGTCATGTACGTCGTCGCCTACATGTCGTGCGGATACGCGGTCGGGTACGTCGTCGGGCCCCTGCTGTGGGATTACGCGCGCCGGCACGGCCTGGTCGGGATCTCGGACATGGTCGCGCACCGGTACGGCCGCCCCTGGCTGGGCGCGGCGGTCGCGGTGCTGGCGACGGTGTTCCTGCTTCCGTACATCCAGCTGCAGATCACCGGGATGGGTGTGGTGGTCTCCACGGTGACCTACGGGACCGTCCCGCTGGAGTGGGCCTACTTCGTGGCCTTCGCCGTCACCACCGGCTTCGTGGTGGTCAGCGGGCTGCGCGGGAGCGCGTGGGTGTCGGTGCTCAAGGACGTGCTGGTGATCGGGACGCTGGGCTTCCTCGCGGTGTACGTGCCGGTGCACTACTTCGGCGGGTACGGGGAGCTGTTCGCCCGGCTGGTCGCGGAGCGGCCCGAGTGGCTGACCCTGCCCGGGAACGGGGGAGCGGGCGGGCACAGCGGTCTGGGGACGGGGTGGTTCGTGTCCACCTCCGTGCTCAACGCGCTGACCGTGGTCATCTTCCCGACCACCGTGGCGGGCTACCTGGGGGCGCGCAGCGCCGACGCCCTGCGGCGCAACGCGATCCTGCTGCCGGCGTACAACGTGCTGCTGTTCGTGCCCATGCTGCTGGGGATGGCCGCGCTGTTCGTGGTGCCGGGGCTGACCGGCGCGGACTCCAACCTCGCGCTGTTCAAGCTGATCGTGGACTCGTTGCCCGCGTGGGCGGTGGGGGTGATCGGGGTCGCGGCCGCGCTGTCGTCGATCGTGCCGATGGCGGTGTTCATGCTGGTGATCGGGACGATGTGGGGGCGCAGCGTGCTGTCGTTGCTGCCCCGGTGGAGCGCGGGGGAGCGGCAGAAGCTCGCCTCGCAGGTGGTCGTGGTGGTGGCCGGGCTGCTGGCGCTGGTGATGACCTACACGGCGCCGAACACGCTGGTGCGGCTCTCGCTCATCTCCTACGAGGGGATGGCGCAGCTGGTGCCGATGCTGCTGCTGGGGCTGGTGTGGCGGCGGTTGACGTCGGCCGCCGCGGTGAGCGGGCTGGTGGTGGGGGTCGCGGTCGTCTGTGCGCTCGTGTTCACGGGCAACGACCCGGTGTGGGGCGTGAACGCGGGGATGGTCGCGCTCGCGCTGAATCTGGTGGTCGCGCTGGCGGCGGCGTGGGGCGGGCCGCGGGAGGCGGATGGGCGGCCGGACGCGGAAGTGCTGGCGGCCGATCCCGCTGTCGTGTCCGCTCCCGCTGTCGCGGCCGGTCCGGCTGTCGCGGCCGGTCCGGCTGTCGCGGCCGGTCCGGCTGTCGCGGGCGGTTCGGCTGCCGTGTCCGCTCCCGTTGTCGAGGGCGGTTCGGCTGCCGATTCCGATCCTGCTGCCGGCGGGTGAGGCGGCCGTGGGCGTGCTGGTAGTAAGTGCGACGGCCGTGGGTGCGCTGTCAGTGGGTGCGGTTAGGGTGGTGGGCAGAACGACATCCGGGTCGGGACCGGATGCGTATGCCACGCGTGGAGTTGGGGGGTGGGTCGAATGGCGCGGGTCCGCGGACTGTTCAGCGTCGTCCTGCTCGCCGGGCTCTTCACGCTGCTGCTCGGCTCCTCCCTCGGCGAGAGCGGCCTGAGCGCGGCCGTCGCCTTCGCGGCCACGGCCGCCGTCGGAGCCGCGGTGCTGGGCTGTGCGGCGTTGCTCGCGCGGTGCGCCGCGCCCGTACCCCCCACCCGAATACGCACCGCGATCCGTGATCGCGAACAGCGCACGGCCTTCCTGCCGCAGCGCGATCCCGACGCCTCCGGCCGCTCGCGGCCCAGGGCGCCCGGGCGGCTCGTCCTGACGGCCGCGTAGGGGCGCTCCCGGGTCATCGCGACCCCGCACCACCCATATCCCTCGCCACACCCACGCGCCCCCGCGCGGCTCGTCACGCCGAAATGCACCTCACGCATCTTTCGACGTCCGACGAGACCTCCCGGAGGGGCCCCGTGTCCGTTTTCAGCTCTCTCACCCATGCCCTCACCCAGGGCGTGGCGCAGCCCGTCGCCGCGCTCGCCCGCCTGCTGGATCCGGTGGCGGCGCCTGCCGCGACCGCCGTCGCGATCGTGCTGTTCACCGTGCTCGTGCGGCTCGCCCTGCACCCGCTGAGCCGGGCCGCCTTCCGGGGCGCGACCCCGACGGCCGGGTGCCTGCCCGTACTGGTGCAGCTGCCGGTGTTCTTCTTCATGTACCGCGCGTTCACGTCCACGGACAGCGGGCTGCTGGGCGAGCGGCTCTTCGCGGCGCCGCTCGGGGCCCGGTGGTCCGACGCGCTGGGGGACGGCGGCCCGTTCGGTGCGTCGGGGCTGGTGTTCCTGGCGCTGTTCGCCGCCATCGCGGCCGTCGCCGCGTGGAGTGCCGTACGGGGGCGGCGCGCCGCGCGCTCGGGCGGTGGCCCCGAGCTGCCCGCCACGGTGCCCGCGGAGCAGCGGGAGGCGATGCGCAAGCTGACCGGGGTCCTGCCCCTGCTCTCCTTCGGCACGCTGATCACCGCCGCCGTGGTGCCGCTGGCCGCGGGGCTGTACCTCATGGCCACGACCGGGTGGACGGCGGCGGAGCGGGTCTGGCTCCAGCACCGCAAGGAGCGGGCCGCGCTCGGAGACGGGCGTTCCGCTCTCGGAGACGGCCGTTCCGCTCTCGGAGACGCGCGTTCCAGTCTGTGAACAGGGTCTTGCGGATTGGTCGGACATCTTGGAGGATCAGCCAATCCTCCGATGGCCGCAACCCATCGGCCGGCCCGGGGCATGCCCGCGGGCCGACCACCCACGACCACGGGAGAATGCCCATGAAGCTGCTGCGTGTCGGACCGGTGGGTGCTGAGCGCCCCGCTCTGCTCGACCAGGACGGGACCCTGCGGGACCTGTCCGGCCTGATCACGGATGTGGACGGCGCTCTGCTCGCCGACGACTCCGTGCTGTCCCGGGTACGGGACGCGGCCGCTTCCGGCGAGCTTCCGGTCCTGGGCGCCGAGGGTCTGCGGATCGGTGCGCCGGTCGGCCGGATCGGCAAGATCGTGGGCATCGGGCTGAACTACCACGCGCACGCGGCGGAGGTCGGCGCCGAGACCCCGGCGGAGCCGATCCTGTTCCTCAAGGCCCCGGACACCGTGGTCGGCCCCGACGACACCGTGCTGATCCCGCGCGGCAGCGTGAAGACCGACTGGGAAGCGGAGCTGGGCGTCGTCATCGGCAGCACGGCCCGCTACCTCGGCTCGGCCGAGGAGGGCCTCGCGCACGTCGGCGGCTACCTGCTCGTGAACGACGTATCGGAGCGCGAGTTCCAGATCGAGCGCGGCGGCACCTGGGACAAGGGCAAGAACTGCGAGACCTTCACCCCGCTCGGCCCCTGGCTCGTCACGGCCGACGAGATCCCGGACCCGCAGGTCCTGGACGTGAAGCTGTGGGTCAACGGCGAGCTGAAGCAGGACGGCGAGACCTCCGACCAGATCTTCCCGGTCGGCGAGGTCGTGCGGTACCTGAGCCAGTTCATGACGCTCCACCCGGGCGACGTCATCGTCACCGGCACCCCGGCCGGCGTGGCCATGGGGCAGCCGGAGCCGAAGCCGTACCTGAGGGCCGGTGACGTCGTGGAGCTGGAGATCGAGAAGCTCGGCCGCCAGCGCCAGGAGTTCAAGAGCGCCTAGGCCCGGGTCCCGGCCCGGCTCCCGGCCGGCCCGGGTCCCGGCCGGCCCGGGTCCCGGCCGGCCCGGGTCCCGGCCGGCCCGGGTCCCGGACGCGCGAAGGGGGCGGGTCCGCCATGACCGGCGGGCCCGCCCCTTCTCGTACCCGTACCCGTACATGTACCCGTACCCGTACCCGCACGCGTAGCCGGAGCGTCAGCCCCGGCCTCGTGGTGCGGTGTTCAGGCGGATCCGCCGGCTCGCGGTGAGATCTCCACCGCACACCCCTCGTCGGACGAGCGCCGCGCCGCCTCCAGGACCGCCAGGCAGTCCGCCGCCTCGTGCGCGGTGACCGGAGCCGGGCCGCCGTCGCGCAGGGCGGCGGCCACCGCGGCGTAGTACGCCGGGTAGTCGCCCGGCTCGGTCGGTACGGGCCGGCCCCCGCCGGTCAGCGGGGACTCGCCGGAGCCGATCCGGCCGCGGCAGTGCTCGGGCTCCTCGCCCCACGGCAGGTCCACGCCGGGCCGCTTGCCCTCGCGCAGGGCGCCCTCCTGCGGGTCCAGGCCGTACTTCACGTACCCCGCGGACGAACCGAGCACGCGCATGCGCGGGCCCAGCTGGGCGGTGGTCGCGCTGACGTAGAGGTGGGAGCGGACGCCGTTCGCGTGGGTGAGCGCGATGAACGTGTCGTCGTCCGCCCGCGCGCCCGGCCTGCGCACATCCGTCTCCGCGTACACCCGGACGGCCGGCCCGAACAGCACCAGGGCCTGGTCCACCACGTGGCTGCCGAGGTCGTACAGGAGCCCGCCGATCTCCTCCGGGGCGCCGGATTCGCGCCAGCCGCCCTTGAGCTGCGGACGCCAGCGCTCGAAGCGGGACTCGTAGCGCTGGATCTCGCCCAGCTCGCCGTCCTCGATCAGACGGCGCACCGTGAGGAAGTCGTTGTCCCAGCGGCGGTTCTGGAAGACGGAGAGGAAGGTTCCGGTCCGGTCGGCCAGCGCGGCGAGTTCCCGCGCCTCCGCGGCGGTGGCGGCGAGCGGCTTGTCGACGACGACGGCGAGGCCCGCCGTGAGCGCGGTGGTGGCGAGCGGGACGTGCGTCTTGTTGGGGGAGGCGATGACCACCAAGTCCAGGTCCGCGGCCCGGTTCCACAGGTCGTCCGGCGTCGGTACGACGTGCGCGTCCGGGAATTCGGCGAGCACCTGGGCCGCGCGGGTGGCGTCGGAGGTGACGACGGTGTCGAGGACGAGGCCCTCGGTCGCGGCCACGAGCGGGGCGTGGAAGGTGGAACCGGCGAGTCCGTAGCCGATCAGCCCCACACGGAGGGGGCCGGTGCGGGGGGTGTGCGTGCCGGACGGGGAGCCGCTGGTGCTGGTGGGAGTGGTGGTAGCCATGGAGTCCACTTTGGCAACACTGTTGCCTAAGTGCAAGGAGGGTGGACAATGGGCGGGTGATCAGGGGTAGCGGTGGCGGGGACGGTACGGGCGCCACGGGCGGCGGCGGGGCGAATCTGGCCGGGCTGCGCGGGCACAACGCGGCGCTGGTCCTGGGCCTGCTGCGCGCGGCGGGCCTGCGCGGGGAGGCGGGGCCGGGCCGCGGCGAGCTGGCCGCCGGTACGGGCCTGACCCCGCAGGCCGTCAGCAAGATCACGGCCCGGCTGGCGGCGGAGGGCCTGGTCGCGGAAGCGGGCCGCGGCGCCTCGACCGGGGGCAAGCCGCGCACGCTGCTGCGGCTGGTCCCCGAGGCGCGGTACGCCGTGGGGGCGCACCTGGACCGCGATGAGCTGCATGTGGTGCGCGTGGATCTGCTGGGGCGGGTGGTGGCCGAGTGGCGCCAGGAGCTGGACTTCGGCGCCGCGCCCGAAGCGGTTGTGGGGGTGGTGGCGGACGCGGTGGTACGGGCCTGCTCGGGCGGGTCGCCGCTCGGCATCGGGGTCGCGGCGCCCGGGCCGCTGGACCACCGGTCGGGGGTGCTGGGCCGGGTGACGGGCTTCCCGGGCTGGGAGGGGTACCCGCTGCGGGCGGCGCTGGAGGCGCGCATCGGGCTGCCGGGACCCGGGTCGGTGCCGGCGTCGGTGCCGCTGCTGGTGGACAAGGACACCAACGCGGGTGCGGCCGCGGCGGGGGCCGGGCCCGGCCCGGGGTCCGGCAGCTCGGTGTACCTGCACGTGGGTACCGGGCTGGGCGCGGGGCTGCGCCTGGGGGGCGCGGTGTACCGGGGGAGCCGTTCGGGCGCGGGGGAGTTCGGGCACCAGGTGCTGCTGCTGGACGGGCCCGCGTGCCGGTGCGGGGCGCGCGGGTGCGCGGAGGTGCTGTGCCTGGAGGCGGTGGCGCGGGGCGATTTCGCGCGGGCCGCACGGGTGCTGGGGGAGGCCGCGGCGAACCTGGTCGCGCTGCTGGACGTGGACCGGGTGCTGCTGGGCGGGCGCGTGGTGGCGGCCGCGCCGGAGGTGTTCGTCGAGGGCCGAGAAGGTCGCCATGCTCGACCACCTCTCCAAGGGCCGCTTCGAATTCGGCACCGGCCGCGGCGCGGGCAGCCACGAGATCCTCGGCTTCCT
>NZ_JBEOXE010000057.1:0-45473 GCF_040296485.1 Streptomyces sp. NPDC002138
CGGCCCGCCTCCCCCCCCCCCCGGGGGGGCGGGGGGGGGGGGGGGGGGGGGGGCGCCCCCCCCCCCCCGGAACGGAGGAAGGGCGGGGCGGGGAGAAGCCCCCGCCGGGCCGCCACCCGCCAGGGTCAGCGCTGCGTCCGGGTGTGGACGTAGTCCACCAGGCGGGTCAGGGCCGTCGGGTCGGTCGTCGGGAGGACGCCGTGGCCCAGGTTGAAGATGTGGCCCTCCAGGCCGGCCGCCGCGTCCAGGACCTCGCGGGCCTTGGCCTCCACGGCCTCGGGGGTGGAGAAGAGGACCGCCGGGTCCAGATTGCCCTGGAGCGCCTTGCCGGGCCCGACCCGCCGCACGGCGTCGGCCAGCGAGACCCGGTAGTCGACGCCCATGACGTCCGCCCCCGCCTCACCCATCAGGCCCAGCAGCTCGCCCGTACCCACACCGAAGTGGATCCGCGGAACGCCGTACGACTCGACCGCGGAGAAGACCTTCGTCGACGCCGGCATCACCGAGCGCCGGTAGTCCGCCGGGGCGAGCGCGCCGACCCAGGAGTCGAAGAGTTGGACCGCCGAGACGCCCGCCTCGATCTGGACCTTGAGGAAGGCGGAGGTGATCTCGGCCAGCCGGTCGAGCAGGTCGGCCCACAGCTCCGGGTCCCCGTACATCAGGGCTTTGGTGTGCTCGTGGTTCTTGGACGGGCCGCCCTCGACGAGGTAGCTCGCGAGGGTGAACGGCGCACCGGCGAAACCGATCAACGGCGTGGCACCGAGTTCACTCGTGAGCATGCCGATCGCCTCGGTGACGTACCAGACGTCCTCGGGGGTGAGGTCGCGCAGCTGTGCGAGGTCCTCGCGGCGGCGGATCGGCTGGGCGACGACCGGGCCGACGCCCGGCTTGATGTCCAGGTCGATACCGATGGCCTTCAGCGGGACCACGATGTCGGAGAAGAAGATCGCCGCGTCCACGCCGTGGCGGCGCACCGGCTGCATCGTGATCTCGGTGACCAGGTCGGGCCGCATGCAGGATTCCAGCATCTGCGTGCCCTCGCGCACCTTGCGGTACTCGGGGAGCGAGCGCCCCGCCTGGCGCATGAACCACACGGGCGTGTGCGGCACCGGCTCACGGCGGCAGGCCTTCAGGAAGGCGGAATCGTACGTCTGACTCGGCGTGCCCGTGGGGCGTTCGTTGGCGCTCACGACCCAAATCTTCGCACGTATGAAGAAGTGCCCGGCCCGGCGCGGGTGTCCCTGCGCCGCACGGGCGCCCGTTCCGCCTAGTCTTCCCCGCATGGCTGCGGCTCAGGGACGATTTTCAGATGGCGCTGACGGTGTGGACAGCGCGAAGGAGAGCTCCGTCCCGCTCCCGTTCCGGCGGGCGGTCGAGGGCTTGAAGAAGGCGCGGCTGCGGCCGGGTATCGAGATCGACCCGACGAAGCCCCCCCAGCGACTGGCCCCGTACGCGTACGCGCTCGAAGCGGCGGTCGTCGACGGCGAGGACGACCTCGCCGACGGGCGCCTCATCCTGCTCCACGACCCGTCCGGGCACGATGCCTGGCACGGGACCTTCCGGCTGGTGACGCTCGTACGGGCGGAACTCGAGCCGGAGATGGCGGCGGACCCGCTCCTGCCCGAGGTGTGCTGGTCCTGGCTGACCGGGGCCCTGGACGCGCGCGGGCTGACGTACGGGGAGGCGAGCGGCACGGTGACCATGGCCGGGTCGCACTACTTCGGCGGCCTCGCGGAGCGGCGGCCCGCCACGCAGATCGAGATCAGAGCCTCCTGGACCCCCCGCGAGGGGGTGGGCGGGGTGCCGGACGCGGGGTCCCACCTGGCCGCCTGGTGCGATCTGCTGTGCCAGATCGCCGGGCTGCCGCCGACCGGGCCCGTGGACACGGGCGTGGTCTCCCTGCCACAGCGGCGCGGTCCGCACCACCCGTAGCGAAGGGGCCGGACGGCCCTGTCGCGCGGCCCCCCGGGGCATCGCGCGGCGGCCGCTCCGTCGGCCGCGAGAGGCCCGGTGCCCCCTCGGCACCCGTCGGCGGGCTGTCGGAACGCGGCAACGCTTGAGGTGTTCTGATCGCCCCTTGATCGATCGCGCGTCCGAATTGCCCGAATTGTTACTCACCAAATCGTGATCATTCCCTAAAGCCGGGCGGGTGACGTGCCGAAGGAGTGAGTGACCATCCGCACGGTGGGTACCGGCTCCTTCCCCGGTCGGCATCCACTCGCCACTCCCTTCAGGAGGCCTGGTGTCCGTTCTTCTCGAGCAGCCCGCAAGCCTGGTCGCCTACCGCCCGAACAAGCCGACGGCCATGGTTGTCGTGGCCGACCCGCGCGTCCGCTCCACCGTGACCCGCCACCTGTGGGCTCTCGGGGTTCGTGACGTCATCGAGGCTTCGTCCATCGCGGAGGCCCGCCCCCGCGTCGGAAGCCCGCGCGACATCTGCGTGGCCGACGTGCACCTGCCCGACGGTTCCGGTCTCACCCTGCTCTCCGAGACCCGTGCCGCGGGCTGGCCCAACGGCCTGGCCCTGTCCGCCGCCGACGACATCGGCGCCGTACGCAACGCCCTCGCGGGCGGAGTCAAGGGCTACGTCGTCACCGGAACCCGTACCAACATCGGGCTCCCCAGCCGGCCCGGCTCCGCGCCCATCGGCGCGGCCGCCGCCCGGATGCACCGCCGCCCCCCGGGTGCCCCGAGCCACCCGGGCGGCTACCGCGAGCTGTCCGGCCGCGAGGTCGAGGTCCTGCGCCTCGTCGCGGAAGGACAGTCCAACAAGGCCATCGGAGTCTCGATGGGCCTGTCCGCCCTGACCGTCAAGTCCCACCTCGCCCGGATCGCCCGCAAGCTGGGCACCGGCGACCGGGCCGGGATGGTCGCCGTCGCGCTGCGGACGGGGATCATCCACTGACCCCGCACCGGGCGCCCCGGCCCACGCCTCCGGTTACCGGCCGGAAGCGCACCGGGGTACCCGGGGGAACGTCCGTGTTCACACCTCGCGCCCGTCGCCGGAACGTTCCGGCGACGGGCGCGTCACATCCATGGATACCCTTGAGCGGTGACCGACGCCCAAGAGACCGCAGCAGACCTGCGCACCACCACCGGGGGCGGCCCCCCGGACGACGAGGTTTCGTCCGATGGGCTGCCCATCCCCCTGCTCGAACCCCGTGAGGGCATCCCTCCGGTGATCGCCGACGAAGAGGCCCTCGCCCGGGTGGTCGCGGCCTTCGCCGCGGGCACGGGACCCGTGGCCGTCGACGCCGAGCGCGCCTCCGGATACCGCTACGGCCAGCGCGCCTACCTGGTGCAGCTCCGTCGCGAAGGGGCCGGCTCCGCGCTGATCGACCCCGTGGGGTGCCCGGACCTCTCCTCGCTGGGCGAGGCCCTGTCCGGCACCGAGTGGATCCTGCACGCCGCCACCCAGGACCTGCCGTGCCTGCGGGAAATAGGCATGGTCCCCACCTCCCTGTTCGACACCGAGCTGGCCGGGCGCCTCGCCGGGTTCCCCCGGGTCGGACTCGGCGCCATGGTCGAGAGCGTGCTCGGCTACGCGCTGGAGAAGGGCCACTCCGCCGTCGACTGGTCCACCCGCCCGCTGCCGGAGCCGTGGCTGCGCTACGCCGCGCTGGACGTGGAGCTGCTGGTGGACCTGCGCGACGCGCTGGAGGAGGAGCTGGACCGGCAGGGCAAGCTCGACTGGGCCCACCAGGAATTCGACGCCATCGCCGCCGCCCCGCCCGCCCCGCCCCGCAAGGACCCCTGGCGGCGCACCTCCGGGATGCACAAGGTGCGGCGCCGCCGTCAGATGGCGGTCGTCCGCGAACTGTGGGAGGCCCGCGACCGGATCGCCCAGCGACGTGACGTATCCCCGGGCAAGGTTCTGGGAGACGCGGCGATCGTCGAGGCCGCCCTCGCCCTGCCGCTCAACGTGCAGGCCATGTCCGCTCTGCCCGGATACGGGCAGCGGGTCGGCCGGCGCCAGCTGGACCAGTGGATGGCGGCCGTGGACCGGGCCAGGGCGCTGCCCGAGAACGAGCTGCCGCAGCCCGGGGCCACCCCCGCCGGCCCCCCGCCGCCGCGCTCCTGGGCGGACAAGGACCCGGCAGCCGCGGCCCGGCTGGCGGCGGCCCGTACGGCCGTCTCCGCGCTGGCGGAAGGGCTGAACCTGCCCCAGGAGAACCTGATCACCCCGGACAGCGTCCGGCGCCTGTGCTGGGAGCCCCCCTTCCAGGTCTCGGCCGCTTCCGTCGCGGAGGCCCTGGCCTCCTACGGCGCCCGCGCCTGGCAGATCGAGCAGGTGACGGACGCCCTGGTCACGGCCCTGGCCGTGACGGACTAGGCCCCGCACGCACGGAGATCCCGCGAGAGCCCCCGCCGACCCCGGACCCTGCGTCCCACCCCGGCGGGGGCTCTTCGCGCGGTGGGGCGCGGCGCCCTACGGCACGGGCAGGGGCGTGACGGCGTCGTTGTCGTCCACGTGGAAGCTGCCCTTGTCCTTCCCGAACACCTTGGTGTGCTTGAGCCACTGCTTCGACATCTCGTGCAGGATGATGCGCCGGCCCTCCCACGGCATCTGGTGACTGGCGCAGGACACCTTGAACATCAGTTTGTTCGGGCCCGCGATGGCCTTGTAGAGCTCGGTGACCGACAGGCCCAGGGTGGTCACGGTCTTGTCGAGGTCGCCGTACACGATGAGCACGGGGACCGGGCCGCCGAGCGTGCCGTGGAGCGGCGCGGTGTTCTTGTTCCAGCCCCACCAGAAGGTCTGGCGCTGGCGGCTCAGCCCCTCCGTCTGGCCGCTGGCCAGCGGCTTCCCCCAGGTGCGGCCCTTGGTGTCGCTCGCGATGATCGCTTCCCAGACCAGGTCCACCGCGCCCGGTGCCTGCTGGGCCGCGCAGTCGGGACCGAGCTCGTTGCCCCAGGCCGTCTTCAGCCCGGCCTTGTTGCCGAGGGTCATCGGGTACGGCGGGGTGTTCAGCGGCAGGGGGGACGGGGCGCCGAACTCGGTCCCGGGGGCACTGTCCGGGCCATTGGGCTTGAACACGGGGGCCTGGAACATCAGGCTCGCGACGTTGTCCGGGTGCTGGATCGCGTAGGGGCCCAGCGCGTACGCGGCGGCGGAATTGCCGATCATGTCCAGCTTCTGCACACCGTGGAGGTCCTTGATGTACTCGACGACCCTGTGGAGCTCGTCCCAGTCGCTCTGCGAGTTGCCCAGCTGGTGGGGGTAGGAGGGGGCGCAGTCGGAGGTCAGCGGCAGGTTGGGGGGCAGGACGCGGTCGTGCTGGGCCGGGTTGGCGTTGCAGGGGGTGTCCATCTCCGGGCGGGGTGAGAGCCCCATCCCCTGGAGGTCCAGCATGAACACGTCGTAGCCGGCGTGTGCCAGCACCCTGGACCAGCTGTAGTCACCGAGGCCGATGTCGTACGTGGCCAGGACCGGCACGGTCCTGCCGTGCAGCATCAGGACGGCGCGTCGCTTGTTGGCCGGGGTACCCGGGGGCGTCCCGTCGTACTCGCGGACGAAGAGGTTCACGAGCTGGTCGTGGTTGGCGGGGACGGTCGACTTGTGCGGAACAGCATGGTCTGTCTGCTTGATGGGCATGCGGGACTCCGTCGCGTCGTCGGCTGCCCGGAGGCGGGCACCCGGGGCGCGGTCAAGGATCGGGGCCGCCGGGACGCCGGGCCAGGAGCGGGGCCGGGCGGACGGCCGAGGACGACCCCATCGGGGCGTTGCGCCGGTCCGATCGGCCGGGCGCGCGGCCGGGGCGCGCGGACCTGGGGGTGCGGACCTGGGGATGCGGTGCGGAGTGTGACCTTCACCGCTCCTTCCGGAGGGGGTGTCCACATGGGTTACCCGCAAGTAGCATGGGGCAGGTGAGCGGGCGCTCAGGACATCTGGACGCGCCCCCGCGCAGCAGTGCCACCCCGCACCCTGGAGGAGAGCCATCGTGCCTCGTACCGTCAGGGACGTCGTCTTCGTCGACGGCGTCCGCACCCCGTTCGGCAAGGCGGGCCCGAAGGGCATCTACCACGAGACCCGGGCCGACGACCTCGTCGTCAAGGCGATCCGGGAGCTGCTGCGCCGCAACCCGGACCTGGACCCCGCGAAGATCGACGAGGTCGCCATCGCCGCGACCACCCAGATCGGCGACCAGGGCCTGACGCTGGGCCGCACGGCCGGCATCCTCGCGGGCCTCCCGCAGTCGGTCCCCGGCTACTCCATCGACCGCATGTGCGCCGGTGCGCTCACGGCCGTGACGACCGCCGCCGGTTCCATCGCCTTCGGCGCCTACGACGTGGTCATCGCCGGTGGCGTCGAGCACATGGGCCGCCACCCGATGGGCGAGGGCGTGGACCCGAACCCGCGCTTCGTCAGCGAGAAGCTGGTCGACGAGTCGGCCCTCTTCATGGGCATGACGGCGGAGAACCTGCACGACCGCTACCCCACCATCACCAAGCTCCGCGCCGACGAGTACGCCGTGCGCTCGCAGGAGAAGGCCGCCAAGGCGTACGCCGACGGCAAGATCCAGCAGGACCTGGTGCCGGTCTCGGTGCGCAACACCAACCCGGACGTCGGTGAGACGGGCTGGGGCCTGGTCACCACCGACGAGCCGATGCGCCCGGGCACCACCCTGGAGAACCTGGCGAACCTCAAGACGCCGTTCCGTACCCACGGACGCGTCACCGCGGGCAACGCCGCCGGTCTCAACGACGGCGCCACCGCCTCGATCCTCGCCTCCGAGGACTTCGCCCGCGAGAACAACCTCCCGGTCAAGATGCGCCTGGTCTCCTACGCCTTCGCGGGCGTGGAGCCGGAGGTCATGGGCTACGGCCCGATCCCGGCCACCGAGAAGGCCCTCGCCCAGGGCGGCCTGTCGATCTCCGACATCGGTCTCTTCGAGATCAACGAGGCCTTCGCCGTCCAGGTGCTGGCCTTCCTGGAGCACTACGGCATCGCGGACGACGACGCGCGCGTCAACCAGTACGGCGGCGCGATCGCCTACGGTCACCCGCTCGCCTCCTCCGGCGTCCGCCTGCTCACCCAGCTGGCCCGCCAGTTCGAGGAGCAGCCGCACGTCCGCTACGGCCTGACCACCATGTGTGTCGGCTTCGGCATGGGCGCGACGACCATCTGGGAGAACCCGCACTTCGACGGAGGCAGCAAGTGAGCACCACCACCACTGAGCTTCTGAAGGGCGCGGCCGAGCTGTTCCCGGACGAGGTCGTCACGCAGGCGCACGTCCGCCACCTCGACCTGCCGTTCGGCGCCGGGCGCTTCGCGCTCGTCACGCTGGACAACGGCCTGGACCACACCAAGCCGACCACCTTCGGGCCGCAGTCCCTCGCCAACCTGAACGCGGCGATCGACCAGCTCGAGCAGGAGGCCCTCGCGGGCTCCATCGTCGGTGCGGGCCTGACCGGCAAGCCGTTCATCTTCGCGGTCGGCGCCGACCTCAAGGGCGTCGAGCTGCTCAAGCAGCACGACGAGGCGCTCGCCATCGGCAAGGGCGGCCACGACGTCTTCAAGCGCCTGGCCGCGCTGGCCGTCCCCACCTTCGCCTACTACAACGGCGCGGCGATGGGCGGCGGTGTCGAGGTCGGTCTGCACTGCACCTACCGCACCGTCTCGAAGGCCATCCCGGCCTTCTCGCTGCCCGAGGTCTTCCTCGGTCTGGTCCCCGGCTGGGGCGGCTGCGCCCTGCTGCCGAACCTGATCGGCGCGGACCGCGCGGTCTCGGTGATCATCGAGAACTCGATGAACCAGAACCGTCAGCTCAAGGGCAAGCAGGTCTTCGAACTGGGCATCGCCGACGCCCTGTTCGAGGGTGCCGACTTCCTCGAGCAGTCGCTGGTCTGGACCGCGAACGTCCTCGCGGGCAAGACCGAGGTCGTACGGGCCGAGATCGACCGCGGTGACGCCTGGGACGCCGCGGTCGCCCGCGGCCGCTCCATCGCCGACTCCAAGGTGCACGGCGCGGCCCCGGCCGCCTACCGCGCGCTGGAGATCATCGAGGCCGCCAAGGACGGGGACCTGCAGAAGGGCTTCGACGCCGAGGACGCGGCCCTGGCCGACCTCATCATGGGCGGCGAACTGCGCTCCGGCATCTACGCCTTCAACCTGGTCCAGAAGCGCGCCAAGCGCCCGGCCGGCGCCCCGGACAAGAACCTGGCCCGCCCGGTCACCAAGGTCGGCGTCGTCGGCGCGGGCCTGATGGCCTCGCAGCTGGCGCTGCTCTTCCTGCGCCGCCTGGAGGTGCCGGTGGTCCTCACCGACATCGACCAGGAGCGTGTGGACAAGGGCGTGGGCTACGTCCACGCCGAGATCCAGAAGCTGCTCGGCAAGGGCCGTATCAACCAGGACAAGGCCAACCGCCTGACCGCCCTGGTGACGGGCGTCCTGGACAAGGCCGAGGGCTTCGCGGACGCGGACTTCATCATCGAGGCCGTGTTCGAGGAGATGTCGGTCAAGCAGAAGGTGTTCGCGGAGGTCGAGGCGGTCGCTCCGGCGCACGCGATCCTCGCCACCAACACCTCCTCGCTGTCGGTGTCGGAGATGGCCTCCAAGCTCCAGCACCCGGAGCGCGTGGTCGGCTTCCACTTCTTCAACCCGGTCGCGATCCTGCCGCTGCTGGAGATCGTCCGCGGCGAGCAGACCGACGACGCCTCGCTGGCCACGGCCTTCGGTGTGGCGCGCAAGCTCAAGAAGACCGCGGTCCTCACCAAGGACGCCCCGGCGTTCGTCGTGAACCGCATCCTCACCCGCTTCATGGGCGAGATCCAGAACGTCATCGACGAGGGCACCCCGGTGGTCACCGCCGAGAAGGCCATCGAGCCGCTCGGCCTGCCGATGTCCCCGCTGGTGCTGCTGGAACTGGTCGGCCCGGCCATCGGTCTGCACGTGTCGGAGACCCTGAACCGCGCCTTCCCGGAGCGCTTCACCGTCTCGCCGAACCTGTCCGCCGTGGTCAAGGCCGGCAAGCGCGGCTTCTACGTCTACAACGCGGAGAACGGCTTCAAGCCGGAGCTCGACCCCGAGGTCGCCGCGCTGCTCGTCCAGGGCGACAGCGTCCTGACCGAGGAGCAGGTCCGCGACCGCGTCCTGGACGCGGTGGCGCAGGAGATCGGCCTGATGCTGGAGGAGGGTGTCGTGGCCGAGGCCCAGGACATCGACCTCTGCCTGATCACCGGTGCGGGCTGGCCCTTCCACCTGGGCGGCATCACGCCGTACCTGGACCGTGAGGGCGTCTCGGAGCGGGTGAACGGCAAGAAGTTCCTCGCCCCGGGTCTGGCGAGCGTCCCGGCGTAACGGGAAACACCGCTGCACGACGGACGGCGGGCGGTACGGGATCACTCCCGTACCGCCCGCCGTTCTCGTTACCGCCCGAACGCGACGGCCGGGGCGCTACTTCCTGAACTGGAAGACGCCCTCGTACAGGACGTGGTCCGACTCCGTGACCGGGACCGTCACGGCCCGGGGCGCGGTGAAGTGGGCCTCGGTGGCGAAGATGTAGTCGATCTTCCGGCCGTCGTCCGCGGTCGGCGCCCCGTTGCGGCACCGCGCCGGCACCGGGTCCTGGCAGCGCACTCCCCCGGTCGCGCCGATCTTGAACCAGCGCCGGTTGCGCTCGTCCGCCTCCAGGAAGCGCCCGTCGGGGTCGTGCTGGTCCTTCTCGCCGCGCGTGTGCCCGTACAGCCCCGCCAGCGAGCCCTCGTTGGGCTGCTGGTTCAGGTCGCCCGCCAGGATCACGGGGGTCGTGGGCGGGAAGGCGACCGGGTCGTCGAACCAGCGGTGGAGTTCCTTCAGCTGGCTGTCGGCGGTCCCCGCGTGGGCGCCGCAGAAGGTGACCTGGCGCGCGCGGGCCCGCGTGGGCACGCACAGCAGCCCGCGCCGCACCGGCTCCGAGCGGCCCCCGGCCTGGTAGGTCTCCCCGTCCGTGTCGGTGAAGGCGCGGAAGAGAGCCGGGCCGGTCAGCTCCTCGCGGGAGAACACCGCCAGGCCGTAGGAGGTGTCCGCGCCGCAGGCAGGAACGTTTCCGTGCATCTGCTGGTAGGCCCCGCGCAGGGGCAGGCCGCGCTCCCGGAACACGGCCTCCAGCGCCTGGAACTGGCCGCGGCAGATCTCGTTGACGCCGAGCAGGTCGGGGTGGCGCAGCACCGTCTCGTTCACCAGCCGGTCGACCGAGCCGCCCCGGCCCGTGCCGCCGTGGTTGGGGCACTGGTGAGCGGCTCCGCAGATGTTCCACTGCAGGACCACCACGGACGGACCGGCCTGCGGGTCCGCCTCCCCCGAGCCGTCCCAGAGCGGGTCCCGGGCGTCGCTGCGGGCCCAGCCCAGGGCGGCGGCCGCGAGCGCCAGGGCGAGGCCCAGCGCCGCCAGCCGTCGCCGTCTCACGCGGTCACGGCGGGCCCCAGCGGGCTCCCCGTCTCCGGGGCGAGCTGGCGGCGGACGTGGAGCCGGCCGTCGGTGCCGATGACCGCGACGGTCACGGCGCCCGCGGCGTCGTAGGCGAGCGCGGGGGCCTGGACGAACATCTCGCCGCTCTCCCGCCAGCGGGCGCCGGAGATGTCCTTCTCCCGGTCGGGCAGCGAGACGCTGAGCCGGCCGCGCGAGCTGCGGTGCGCCAGGTGCGCCTCGCGGGCGCCGCGCTGCGGGGCCCAGAGCGCGGCGACCGCGCCCGTACCCCCGGTGCCGCCGACGCCCGCGCCCGAGCCGGGCCAGCGGCCGGTGTCGTGCTGGCGGTAGGCCATGACCTGCTGGGTGCCCGCCTCGCGGAAGTACAGACAGGTGCGTCCGCCGCCGGAGTTCACCGCGGTGATCCCGCCGCTGGCCACGGGCCCGGTCACCAGGGAGTCGTCCCGGGTGAAGGGCGCGCCCGGCTCCTTCTGGAACCAGCGGACCACGGAGCTCTTGCCCGGTACGTACAGCTCGACGGTGCCGAACTCGGTGGTGATCGCGGTGCCCGCGTCCTGGAGGAAGCCGCCGCCGAGGCTCACCCAGGGTTCCCAGCCGCCCTGGGCGTTCTGGCGGCGCATGGAGATGCCCTGGTCGAAGTTGCGGGCGAAGACGTACAGCAGGCCCGCGCCGTCCACCGCGGCCATCGGGACGCCGAGTTCGCGCTGGCGGCGGCCGTCGGCGTGGACCCATTCCGGGGACTCCAGCGACTGCCAGCCGCTGAACCCGCCGCCGTCCGGGTTCTGCGTCGTGTAGACCAGGTCGATGCCGACGGCGCCGCCCTCGGCCGTACGGCGGCGCTGCGCCACCACGTGGGCCGGTCCGCCGGGGATCCCGGCGAGCGCCGTCGTGGGCGCGAGCCAGCCGTCGCCGAGCGGGAAGGGCCCCTGCCACTGCCCGCTCGCCGGGCCGGTCTCGGTGAAGAACACGAGGCGGCCCGCGAGCACGGTGAAGGCGTTGAGGCGGCCGCCCGGCCCCAGCCGGAGCCAGTCGGTGGCGGGCGAATAGCGGTAGGCGGTGCTGCGCATGTGGGTGCTGCGGTACGGGTTGGGGCCGAGCTGGCGGTCGCCGCACGCCTGGCAGGTGCCCTGCGGGCAGTGCGTGGCGTCCAGGCCCATGTAGGTGGCCAGGTAGTCGGCCTTCTCGGCCAGCTCCATCCGGTCCAGGTTCGCGCCCCAGAAGCGGTTCGCGTAGGCGCGGTAGTACTCGACGACCGGGGCGCGCTCCACGGTCTCCCGGTGGCGGGCGAGGGCCGCGATGGCGAACTCGGCGGTGGTGGCGTGGTCGACGTGGTCGGAGGTGACGAACTCGCTCTTGCCGCCGTCGTGTTCGGGGTCGGGGTCCATCGTGCGCACGGTGGTGGGCCGGATCTCGGCGAGCAGCGCGGCGAGGCCCGCGATGATCATCTCCCGGGACACCTGCTGCGGTTCGGTCAGCGCGGAGCCCCGGACGGGCACGGTCGCCTGGGTGGGGTGGACGCCGTTCCACAGCTCGAACATCCGGGTGCGGACGCCGGAGGGCGTGGGCACGCCCATGTGCAGCTGGCAGAAGTACATCCGTACGGCGGGGTGCGCGAGGAGGGTGAAGCGCTCGACCGCGAATCCGGGGACCAGCTCGGTGATCTCGCGCTGCCAGGGGCTGTTGCGGTCACCGGTGGCCATCCGCGCGTACGCCGACCGCAGGCCGCAGCCGCGGGCCGTGCTGTAGCCGCTGTAGTCCGTGGGGAGGGAGACGCGCTCGGGGTCGTTGGTGTCGGCGTTGATCCCGTCGCCCTCGCCCGCGGTCAGGACGACCGTGGCGACCGGGTCGCCGTCCTGGAGCGAGCGGACCAGGTCCGGATTCATGAAGTACAGGTCGTCGTCCTGGTGGGCGACGATATGCAGGATCGATCGGTTTCGGTTCATCGGTCCACCACGTTCATAGCCATGGCTCCGGAGACGGAGCAGTAGGGCCGGACTCGGACCGGCCGGGACGGATGCACGACGACGAAGCGGGACACGTCGTCGGCGGAGAGGGGAACGGCGGGGTACGGGTAGGCGCCCCGGACGTCGGGGAAGTCCTCGAAGAGGTGGCACACGCGCACCCGGCGCCTGCTCCCGGGGTGCGGCTGGAGCCACCAGTCCCAGTCCTCCCAGCGGGCGAGGCGGTCCTCCACCAGCTGGACCAGGGGCAGTTCCATCCGGAAGGAGCGCGCGCCGAGCACTTCCACCGGCAGGGACAGCTCGCTGCGGTGCGGGCCGCGCCGGACGAGCACGAACCGGGCCCCGTGCTCCAGGACCCGCGCTCCGCACAGCACTCCGGAGACGGTGATCCCGTCCTCGCCGACGCGCACCTCGGCGGCTTCGGCGTGGGTCTCGCGGTGCACCGTACGCAGCATCAGGGCGCCGTTCGGCTGTGCGTAGGGCAGGTTCCACAGGACCGGGCCGGGGCCCGGGTCCCGCAGCAGGCGGGCGCGGGCGTCGATGAGCCCGCGGGTGTCGCGGATCCCCGCCTTGAGGTGGACGGGATCCCCCTTGCCGGTGGTGAGCATGACCCGCCACCGGCCGTCGCCGAGGTGGTCCAGGGCGGCGGGCGGCACGACGGCGGTGTGCCGGACGGCTCCGGTGGGCAGCGTCTCACGCGCGGTGTCCAGGAGCAGGTCCGGCAGCCGGGAGCCGCTGGAGGGGCGGTGCCGCAGCAGGAACGCGCCGCGGCCGCGGGCGCCCGCGGGGCCGTCGCAGGTCAGGCTCAGCCACCCGGTGTCGGGCGCCTCGGCATGGCAGACGGCGCTCTTCACGGACTCCGGCGGGGCGCTGTCGCCCGGCGGGCGCCCCAGCCGGGCGGCCGTCGGCCCGCGGTAGCCCTTCCGGGCGGCCGCGCGGCGCCCGGCGGCCTCCTCGAACAGGGCGGTGTACCGGGCGGCGATCACCGCGGGGTCGTAGCGCTCGGCGTTGCGCAGCGCGGCGGCGCCCATCCGCGCCCGCAGCGGCCCGTCCGCCATCAGGCGGCCCAGGCCCTCGGCGATGGCGGCGACGTCGCCGTTGGCGACGAGGAGGCCGTCCTCGCCGTCGCGCAGGATCTCGCGGGGGCCCACCGGGCAGTCGGTGGAGACCACGGGCAGGCCGCAGCGCATCGCTTCGACCAGGGTCATCCCGAAGGACTCGGCGCTGGAGGTCACGGCGGCGATGGAGCCCTTGGCCCACTCCGACTCGATCGGCGAGAAGCCGCCCATGAGCAGGATCCGCCCGGCGAGGTCCAGGTCGTTGACGAGCGTGCGCAGCGCGCCCGTCTCGTCCCCGTCGCCGTAGATCCGCAGCCGCCAGTCCGGGAACGCGGGGGCGAGCCGGGCGAAGGCGCGGACCAGCAGGTCGTAGCGCTTGACGTGGTGCATGCGGCCCGCGCTGACGATCACCTTGCGGGCGCCGTCGGAGGGCGCGCCCACGGGCCGCGGCACGCTGTTGGGCACGGCGTGCACGGGGAGCCCCGGGACCGGGGTGTGCTCGCGGAAGGAGCGGGCGTCGGCCTCGGTCACCGTGGTGACGAGGTCGAGGCGCGGATAGACCCGCGCCATCTCGGCCCGGACCGCCGCCGGGATGGCCAGGTGCGTCATGTGCTCCTGGGCGACCCGCAGCGCGCCCTCCCGGGTGTGGGCGGCCACGAAGAGGTTCAGGCTGGGCCGGGTGCCGACGACCACGTCGGCGGCGGTGCCGCTCAGCTCGTCGATGATCCGCTGGTCGGACAGCCCGCTGTACTGCTCGTGGAACTCCTCCTGGCGCGGCACCACCAGGGTGGGCTCGGCCAGCCCCGGGTGGCCCCGGTCGGCGCCCGTGGCACCCGGCCGCAGGTCCACCAGGGCCCGGACGGTGACCTGCGGGGAGATGGCGAACTTGGGCGGCGCGGACGTGCGCCGGAACACGGAGACGATCTCGACCTCGTGGTCCGCGGAGAGGGCCTCGGCGAGGTTGATCACCGTCCGGTTCGTGCCGCCGATGCCGTAGATGTTGTTGATCAGGAAGGAGATCTTCATCGGCCGTGGAACTCCTTCCGCTCGAAGGGGCCGGGTACGGGGAAGTAGGCCCGCAGGAAGTCCTGGAGCAGCCGGGCCTGACGCTCCTGGTCGCGGCCGTCGGAGACGGTGTCGTTGATGCAGAAGGCCTGGCGGTCCCGGCGGGCCAGCAGGATGTTCATCCGCCGCTCGATCCCGGGCCGGTCCAGGGGGAGGTAGGCGTACTCGATGTCCGAGGGCACCGCGCGTCCCGTCAGGTAGGCGTAGTAGTGGTAGAGCGAGGACGGGATGGAGATGTCGCTCGCGCTGCGGAACCGGCTGAAGGTGGTGGCCCGGTGCGGCCCGGCGAGCTTCTCCTCCATCTCCAGGAGGATGCTGCGGCGCAGCGCGTAGGGGGCGTGGCGCATCTTCTGCACGAGGGTGGTGCCGAAGAGCTCCTCGATGATCCGCCGGTTGTTCTTGCCCGCCGCGTCGACCGGGCGGTCCCCGGGGGTGATGCCGGGCTGCGGGATCTGGGCCGGCGACAGGAACACCCGGGTCATCCCGTTCGACAGGAAGAAGTCCCGGGCGGTGACGGGCCTGCCCAGGAACATGTCGTCGTTGAAGTAGAGGAAGTGCTCCGCGAGTCCCTCTATGTGGTGCAGGCGGCTCTCGATGGCGTGCGAGTTGAAGGTGGGCAGGGCCGCGGGGTCGTCGAATATCTCCCGGTGGTCGACCACCGTGATCCGGGGGTGGGCGTCGTCCAGCCACCGCGGCCGCTGGCGGTCGGTGACCAGGAAGATCCGGCGGGCCCAGGGGGCGTGCTGTTCCAGCGAGCGCAGGGAGTAGCGCAGCTCGTCGCGGCTGATGTAGCGCGCGGGGTTGGCGGACTCCGCGTGGTAGCCCGCGCCGCCCTGTTCGCGGCGGCGCCGCTGCCAGTCGGGGTCGTTGCCGTCGACCCAGGTGTAGACGACGTCGACGGGGAAGCGCACGTCCTCGGGCAGCGCGGCGGCGCAGGCCTCGAGGGTACGGACGTGCAGGGTGCGGCGGGTGTGGCGGGAGGCGAAGCCGGTGAGCCGGTTCACGGGGACCAGGATCCGGGGCGCGTCGCAGGCCACGCTGTTCGTCACCCGGTTGGGCCGGGGCGCGGTCAGGTGCCCTTCCTCCTCGTGCCAGAACTCCAGGTCGCAGCCGTATTCGAGGCCGAGGGAGAGCGAGCCGCCCGGATCCTGCCAGACCATGCCGACCCGCAGGACGGGGGCCGCCGCGGTGGTCCGCCGGGCACGCCGGGAGCCGCCGAGCGCGGGCCGACCCGCCGTGTCCGGCTCCGCGTCGTCCGCCGCGGCGACCGGGGCGACGTACACGGGTGCCCGGCGCGCGCACTCCAGCAGGGCGGCGGCCACCCGGGGCCGGTCCTCCTCGCGCACGGCGAAGCAGGCCCGCAGGTCGTCGGCCGCGCGCACGGCGAAGTGGTCGACGCCCGCCTGCTCCAGGGCGGCGACGACCAGTTCGAGGTTGGCCTCGCGCAGCCCGAGCGGCGAGGCCGTGGGCCGGACCAGCGCGATGCGGGCGCTGCCGCTCACGAGTACGGCCAGGCGCTCGCCCTCGCGGAGCAGGTGCGGCCAGCGCGCGCGGGCCCGCCGGGCGCGCAGCGAGCGCGCCGGGCCGAGGCCGAACCGGGCCCCGCGCAGCAGCCGTTTGACCACCGCGCGCAGTCCGATCGGGACGCGCCGGGCCAGGCCGCGGCGCAGCCGGGTGGGCAGCACGGCGCGGTAGAGGGCGACCGCCGGGGACGCTTCGGGATTGGCCGAGGTCATGAAGGGCTGCCCGCCTCCTCCCGGCCGGCCCACGCCGGGGGCACGGGCACGGGTACGGCCATGGGCGCGGGCGCGGGCATCGGCGCGGGCATCGGCGCGGGCACGGCCATCGGCATCGGCATGGGCTCGGACGTGAAGCCGGTCCCCGTCCCGGGCGCGGGCGCGAAACCGATCAGGTCGAAGCCGGTCCCGGTGTCGGGTTCGGGCCCGAAGCCGGCCGGGTCGAAGGCCATGGGGTCGAAACCGCCCGGGTCGAAGCCGGCCAGCGCGGCGGCGGTCGGGACCGCGGGCTCGTCGTGGAACGGCCGAGCGGGCTCCGCCACGGCCTGTTCGAAGGGGCTGGGCACGGGGTAGTACCGGCGCAGGAAGTCCAGGACGGAGCGGGTCCCGCCGTGGTCCAGCGCGTCGGGCGAGCCCAGCCCGCACAGCTGCATCTGCTGCGCGTCACGGCGTACGAGGAGCCGGTCGAGCCAGCGGGTGACGCCGGGCACCGCCGCGTGCACCGCGATCGTGGCCTCGCCGGACGGTTCGGCGTGCCCGGAGAAGTGCGCGGCGTGGTGGACGACCCCGTCGAGCGGGTGGGTGCCCTCCAGTTCCGGGGCGTACTGGCCGTCGGTGACCGGCCGGTGGCCGGCGAATCCGTCGGCCACCGCCGCGAGGATCTCGCGCGCGAACGGCTGGGGGCCCGGGGCGTACCCGTGGGTCACGGCGCGCTGGGTGAAGGAGTACGCCCAGCCGGTCCAGGGCGCCGCCGCCTCGCGGGCCGACCAGGGGCCGCGCCGGGGCCGGGTCCCGCCGAGCGCGGTGAAGTAGTCGAAGGGCCGGACGGGGCGCCCGAGCAGCGCGCCGGGCCGGAAGTACAGGAACCGGTCGGCGAGACCGGGCACGGTGTGCAGGTCCCGCTCGGCGTCGGGTCCGGCGGGCACGATCCGCAGCCGGTCGTCGGTGCGCACCCACGGCGGCACGGGCGCCAGGGCCAGCACGTGCACCCGGTCGGTCCAGGGGGCGTACTGGTGCAGGGACCGCAGGGTAGCGCGCAGGAGCTCCTCGGCCCACGGATCGTCGTGGCACCACAGGACGGCCGCGTCGACGGGGAAGGTGACCTCTTCGACGCGCGGGACGTCGAACCCCGCGCGGGTCCGGGTCGGTTCGGCGCCCGCGTCGGTGTCGGCGTACCCGGTGAGCCGGTCGTGGGTGATCTCGACGGTGCGCGGATCGTCGGCCGGGACGACCCGCTGCACCCGGTTGGGGCGCGGGCCGACCAGGCGCGGCGCGCCCAGGCTGGTGTCCGTGGTCCAGAACTCGATCTCCACGCCCTGGTTCTCGCCGACCCAGAGGGAGCCGGTGGGATCGGTGCGCAGCCAGGTGATCCGGATCACCCGGGCCGCGCCGAAGTGCTTCCAGGCCTTGACGTAGCTGCCGGGGATCCTGGCCGTGTCGTCCTTGCCCGGGGCGACGGAGACCACGTAACCGGTCTGCCGCTCCAGCAGGGCGCGCAGCACCCGCCGCACGGCGCGCTTGTGTTCGCGCGGGACGGCCAGGCACATCCGGCGGTCGTCGAGGGCGGGCACGGTGAACCACGGGATCTTCGCCCGGTCGAGCACGGTGGTGACGAGCGCGAGGTCGGTGCGCCGGGCGAGGTCGGCGGTGAGTCCGGTGTGGACGTGGCCGACCCGGCCGTCCCCGGCCTTGGCCCGCCCCTCGGGCAGATTGCTGAAGTCGGTGGTCCGCAGCCGCCGCAGGGCGCGCTGGTGCAGCCGCGACTCGCGCTGCGCCAGGGCACGGTCCAGGCGCTTCTTGAGCCCGCGGCGCACGGGCACCGGCACCGTGTTCATGGCCACGGTCCGCACGGGCCGGGGCACCAGCTTCTGGTAGACCTGAGAGGCGGAACTGGTCGATCCGGAATCTTGCATCTCGCACGCTCCTTCTCAGAGTTCGCAGGGGCCGGGGATCGGGAAGTACGCGTTCAGGAAGCCGGTCAGGAGTTCCTGCTGCACCGCCATGTCCTCCGGGGTGGAGAAGGCGTCGTTGAGGCAGAACGAATCCTGGTCGCGCCCGCCCAGCAGGCGCTCCAGCCGCCGCGCGAGGTCCGGGACGGCCAGCTGGAGGTAGGTGAAGGCCATGGAGCCGGGCTGGGCCCGGCCGGTGAGCGCTGCGTAGTACAGCGCCAGCGACGAGGTGGGCGACAGGTCGGTCTTCGCGCGGAACCGGCTGGCGGACGTACGGGCCCACTCGCGCGGGAAGTCCGCCTCGGCCTCCGCCATCGCGCTGCGGCGCAGGGCGTAGGGGATGTGCTCCATCGGCTGGGTGATGACCCGGCCGAAGCGCTCCAGGAGCAGCGCCCGGTTGTTCTTGCAGGCGGCGTCGACGGGGGTGTCGGCGTCGGTGACCGGGCCCTGCGGGATGCGGTTCGGGGAGGGGAAGTAGCGGGCCGTGCCGACGGGGCTGAAGAAGGCGTGCGGGGTCAGCGGGCGGCCGAGGAACATGTCGTCGTTGAAGTACAGGAAGTGCTCGGAGAGCCCGGGGACGTGGTGCAGGCGGCTCTCGATGGCGTGCGAGTTGAAGGTGGGCAGGTCGGCCGGGTTCCGGAAGATCTCGCGGTGGTCGACGACGCGGAAGCCCGGCAGGTCGCGGCGCATCCAGGCGGGCACCTGGTTGTCGGTGACCACGTGGACGTTGCGGATCCAGGGCGCGAACAGGTGCAGCGAGCGCAGCGAGTAGCGCAGTTCGTCGCGGCTGAGGAAGCGGGCGTCGCTGGCCGATTCGGCGTGGTAGACCTCGCCGCGCGCGGCGGCCTTGCGGGCCGCCCAGACGGGGTCGCCGCCGTCCACCCAGGTGTAGACGGCGTCGACGGGGAAGTCGATGTCCTCGACCAGCGGGACCAGGAATTCGGGCCGGGTCGCCAGCGCCGGCGCCTCGTCGAGGGTGGTGTGGACGGGCACGAAGCGGCTGAACAGCCGTCCGGCGCCCAGCAGGACGGGGCCGTCGGCGGCCACGGACCAGGTGACGCGGTTGGCGCGCGGGGCGGTCAGCCGGTCGCCCCGACGGGTCCAGAACTCGACGGCGCAGCCGTACTCGTGCCCCAGGACCAGGTGCCCGCCGGGATCGGTGCGGTACCAGCTGACCTGGACGGCGGCCGCCGTCCGGGCCCGGTCCCACACCGCCGCGTCGTGGCCGGGGACGGGCCGGGGCGCGCGCAGCGGTTCGGCGGCCAGGGCGGTGACGTGCCCGGCGGAGGCGGCCAGGAGCCGCCGCAGGCCCTCGAGCACCCGGGCCCGGTCGGCTTCCTCGACGGCGACGACGGTGCCGTGGTCGGACTTGCCGCGTACGGCGAAGTACGGCACGCCGAGGGTGTCGAGGAGCCCGGCGACGGCGGCGCGGTTGGCCTCGCGGGCGCGCAGGGGGGTGGCGCGGGGGTCGGCGTACGCCTCGTCACCCGCGTCGCCCACCGCAAGGGTGGGGCCGCCGGGCGCACCGGCCCGGGGCGTGATCGCGGCCCCGGCCCGTGTCGCACTACCAGGCATGCTGAACCTCTCCGCGCCTTTGTGACCGGTCTCTCGAACTGCGGTGTCTCACGCCGCCGAGTTCCCGGTCCACCCGCCGCAAGATACGGAAATTGTAAAACAATGTTGCTATTTACCCGGACCCCCGGCTGAGGCGGGCACGCTAGACGACCACCCATCCGCCGAACGCCAGCCCCGGCACGGCCGGATCCTGGCGCGCCACCGACAACCGGCCGTCGGCGCCGAGGGAGAGGACCGTGAGGCGGCCGAACCCGTCGGCCGTGGCCGCCGGTTCCCGCGGGCCCGGCGCGCCCAGCGGCTCCCACCAGAGCCCGGCGTGTTCCTGCTCGGTCGGATACGCCCCGAGGCCGACGAGGCCTTCGGCGGTTCTGCGCACCAGCACGGTGCAGTCGTAGGCGTCGATGTCCGCCCGCACCGCGCCCGCTCCGGCCGCGGCGGCCGGGCCGGCCGCTCCCGCACCGCCCAGTGCGGTCACCGTACCGTCCGGGCGCAGGGCGTACGTCGCCCCGTCCCGTGCGTCACAGCCGTAGACGGTGATCCGGCCGGGCCCGGTGGCCAGCGCGGTCAGCCCGGTGCCCGGGGGCACGAGCAGCGGCAGCGGGGGCCCGGCGCGGCGCAGGTCGCCGGCCGCGGCGTCGTGGCGCCACCGCAGCACCCCGTCGCGGGAGGGCGCGAACAGCGCGGGCCGGCCCTCGGCGTCGAGCGCGGCGGCCATGCCGTCCTGGACCCCGGACCCCTGGAGGTCCCGCCAGGGCGTCCAGGAGCCGTCCTCGCGCTGCGAGCGGGCGCTCACACCGCGCCCGAAGTTGCGGACGTACACGTGGACGCAGCCCTCGGCGTCGACCACCGCGCACGGCACGCCGGCCCCGCGGCCCTTGCCGGTGGCCGCGCCGTTCGGGTTGCCCAGCGAATGCCAGCCGCCCACCGGGCGCCCGCTCTGGTACTGCACGGCGTGCATCACCTCGACCCCGGCGCCGTCCGGCCCGGCCGGGGTGCGCCGCAGCGAGAGGAGATGGACCCAGCCCTCGGGGCTGCGGGCCACCGACAGCACCGGCAGCAGGGACGGGGTGCCGAGGTCCTCGCGCACCCACTCGGGGCCGCCGGGGGTCCGCTCGGTCCAGCGCGTCACCGCGCCGCCGAGCGCGGCGTAGGCGGTCAGCCGCCCGTCCGCGCCCCGGTTGACCCCGAGCCGCGGCCCGGGGTAGCGGACGATGGCCGTGGGGGCGGCCCGGCCGCAGGAACCGGCGGCCCGGAAGCATTCGACGGCGCGGGGGGCGGCGGGCTCGGCCCGCACGGCCTCCAGGACCCCCTCGGCGACCGCCGCGTGGTCGGGGTGGTCGGCGTACACGGCGCCCGCCGCATCGCTCCACGCGATGTGTTCGGGATCGGGGTCCAGCGTGCACACGACGGTCGGCGCGAAGCGGCGCAGCAGCGCGGCGGCGACAGCGGCGAAGGACGCGGCCACCGGCGTCGGCGCCGGACCCGACGCCGAACCCGCCTGCGGCTCCGACTTCGACTTCGACGGCTCGACGAAGCAGACCGTCGTGGCGGGCCGGGACCGGAGCCGGAAGAGGTGCAACACGGCGTCGGGCCCCAGCGGTTCGGCCCCGCGCTCCCACGCACCGCCGCGGCCGATCACGTCGAGGAGGTGGTCGAGGGCCGGCTGCGGCGCCGGGACCAGGCAGACCACGGTCACGGCGCGGTCCGGTTCACCCAGCGCGCGGAACAGCGCGGTTCCGGTGACGGCGAGGGCGTCCGCCGGATGGGCCACCACATGCAGGGTGTGGGCGTGGGTCTGGGTCTGGGTCTGGGAGGCGCTGCGCGGGGCCGGTCCGGTGGCGGTCCCGCGGCGCCTGCGGCGCGACGATCGCTCGCTCTTCACCGTGGCGCCCGCCCCCACCCCGTCGCTCCCGCCGTTCCTTCGCGCCCGTGATCCTTGCACACACTTTACGCCAGTCGAATATGTGAATGAATGATCAACGGCTCGTCATGGAAGGCCCGCGCCACCGGTGGTCTATAGTGCGCGATCGAACAATCGAGCGGAGGACCGGGGCAGATGAAGACCAACGCCGCGTCAGCGGACAGCACGTCGGCCCCCTCGCCGGACGGCCCGAACGGCCCCGGCGGCGCGGACGGTTCGGACGGCCCGGACGGCCCGAGCGGTTCCGACGGCGGCGCCGCGCGCCCGCGCCGCGCGCGCGGCCGCCGGGTCCTGCGGACCGTGCTGGTGGTGGTCGCGGTGCTGATCCTCGCGGCGGCGGGCGCGGGCTGGTGGGCGTACAGCCACCTGAACGGCAACCTCGACAGCGTCGACCTCGACAAGGCCATCGGGGACAACCGGCCCGCGAAGGTGGTCGCCGGCGCCCAGAACATCCTCGTGCTCGGATCCGACTCGCGCGCCGGGGCCAACGGCGAGCTGGACCACGGCGATGTCAGCGGCGCCCGCTCGGACACCGCCATGCTCGTGCACATACCCGAGGGCCGGGCGAAGGCCACCGCGGTGAGCATCCCCCGCGACACCCTGATCACCCGGCCCGAGTGCAAGGACAAGGACGACGAGAGCAAGACCCTCGGCTCCGCGAAGCGGGTCATGTTCAACTCGGTCTACTCCGTGGGCGGTCCGGCCTGCGTGGTGAAGACCGTGGAGCAGATGTCCGGGATCCGCGTGGACCACTTCGTGGAGGTGGACTTCGCCGGGTTCAAGGGCCTGGTCGACGCCCTCGGCGGGGTCACCGTGACCCTGGACAAGCCCATGTCCGGGTCCAAGGGCGGGCTCAAGCTCGACGCCGGGACGCACCGCCTGAACGGCACCGACTCGCTGAAGTTCGTCCGTACCCGCTACGGCTACGGCGACGGCAGCGACCTGGGACGGATAGGTCTCCAGCAGCAGTTCATGATGGCGATGCTCGCCGAGATCAAGAAGCAGGACGCCCTCGGCAACCCGGCCCGGCTCTACAAGCTCGCGGACGCCGGGACCAAGTCGCTCACCACCGACTCCGGCCTCGGTTCGCTGACCGCCCTCGCCGACTTCGCGCAGAGCATGAAGGGCGTCGACCCGGACACCATGGAGACCATCATGCTCCCGGTCGACTACGACAAGATCGACCGCAACCGCGTGATCGTCGCCGAGCCGCAGGCCGGCCGGTTGTGGGAGGCCCTGCGCAACGACCAGAAGATCCCGGCCGACGCGAAGAAGTCCCCGGCCACCGGCGGCTGAGCCGCCGGCGGCCGGGGACCCTTCCCGGTCAGCGGTCCACGTGCACCGTGTCGGGCGCCATGCCCTCGCCCCGCCCCAGGCGGCTGTGCTGCTTCCCGTACAGGAAGTAGACGAAGAAGCCGACCACCATCCAGATCCCGAAGCGCAGCCAGGTCTCGGCCGGCAGGTTCAGCATCAGCCAGACCGACGCCGCGATCGACAGGATGGGCACCACGGGCACCCACGGGGTGCGGAAGGCCCGGTGCAGGTCGGGGCGGGTGCGGCGCAGGACCATCACGCCGAGCGCCACGACGACGAAGGCGAAGAGCGTGCCGATGTTCACCAGGGTGGCCAGCTCGTTGATGCTGGTGAACCCGGCGACGACCGCGATGATCACGCCGAGCAGGATCGTCGGCCGGTAGGGCGTACGGAACTTCGGGTGGGTCCGCGAGAAGAAGCGCGGCAGCAGTCCGTCGCGACTCATCGCGAAGAACACCCTGGTCTGGCCCAGCAGCAGGATCATGCACACCGTGGTCAGGCCCACGGCCGCGCCGAAGCTGATGATGCCTCCGTAGACCGGATGCCCGGCGGATTTGAAGGCGTCGGCGAGCGGGGCACTGGTGGAGAGGTCCTTGTAGTTCTGCATGCCCGTGACCACGATCGAGACCGCCACGTAGAGCACGGTGCAGATGATCAGCGAGCCGATGATGCCGCGCGGCATGTCCTTCTGCGGCAGCTTGGTCTCCTCGGCGGCGGTGGCCACCACGTCGAAGCCGATGAAGGCGAAGAAGACCACGGAGGCGGCGGTGAAGATGCCCATGACGCCGAAGTTCGTGGGCTGGTAGCCGAAGATGAGCTGGACCAGCGGGGCGTTCAGCCCGGAGCCGCCCGGCTGGGGCTTGGCCGGCGGGATGAACGGGTGGTAGTTGGACTTCGTGATGAAGAACAGGCCCGCGATGATCACGATGAGCACCACCGTGACCTTGATCGCGACGACGACGCCGGTGATCCGCGCGGAGAGCTTCACCCCGATGACCAGGATCGCGGTGAGGACCAGGACCAGCAGGAAGGCCAGCAGGTCGAAGGTGCCGCCCTGCACGTCGGGCCCCTGGAGCGCCGCGGGCAGGTGGATCCCCGCGTTGTCCATCAGCGAGCGGACGTAGCCCGACCAGCCGACGGCGACGACGGCGGTGCCGAGCGCGAACTCCAGCACCAGGTCCCAGCCGATGATCCAGGCGGGCAGTTCGCCGATCGAGGCGTACGAGAAGGTGTACGCGGATCCGGCCACCGGCACGGTCGAGGCGAACTCGGCGTAGCAGAGGGCGGCCAGCGCGCACACCACGCCCGCCGCGACGAACGCCAGGGCGGTGGCGGGTCCGGCGGTCTCCTTGGCCACCTTGCCGGTCAGGACGAAGATGCCGGTGCCGATGATGACGCCGACGCCGAAGACGGTCAGGTCCCAGGCCGAGAGGGACTTCCGGAGCGCGTGTTCCGGCTCTTCCGTGTCACGGATGGACTGCTCGACGGACTTGGTACGGAAGGGGCTGTTCAGATTCGTACTCACCGACGCACCTCCCAGAAGGGGCCGCCTCAACCGCACGGACCCACCGGAACGACGCGGGCCGGAAAGCCCACCCTCCAAGGGTGACCCTCCCGGCCCGTGGCGTGCAACCGCAGATGATCAGGCGCGGCCGTCCCGGCCGGCCGTGGCGGCCGTCCTGCTCGGCCGCCGTCGCCGTCCTAGTCGACGGTGGCGGCCGGCTCGTTCTCGTACCGGCCGTCCAGCTTGGCGACCAGGCCGGTGACCTGCCGGGCGATGTCCGGAGCGGTCAGCCCGATCTCGGCCATGACCTCCTTGCGGGAGGCGTGGTCGAGGAAGCGCTGCGGGATGCCGAAGTCGCGCAGGGGTACGTCGACCCCCGCGTCCCGCAGGGCCTGCGAGACGGCCGCGCCGACGCCGCCGGTGCGCCCGTTGTCCTCGACGGTGACGACGACCCGGTGGCCGTCGGCGAGCGGGGCCAGGGCCTCGTCCACCGGCTTGACCCAGCGCGGGTCCACGACGGTCGAGGAGATGCCCTGCTTGTCCAGCAGATCGGCGATCTCCAGGCACATCGGGGCGAGCGCGCCGACCGAGACGATCAGTACGTCCGGTCGGGTGACCTCGGGGGCCGGCGTGCGCAGCACGTCCATGCCGCCGATCCGGCCGACGGCCGGGACGGCCGGGCCCACGACGCCCTTGGAGTAGCGCACGACCGTCGGCGCGTCCTTGACCTCGACGGCCTCGCGCAGCTGCGCGCGCAGCTGCTCGGCGTCACGCGGGGCGGCGAGCCGCAGACCCGGCACCACCTGCATGATCGACATGTCCCACATGCCGTTGTGGGAAGCGCCGTCCGTACCGGTGACACCGGCCCGGTCCAGCACGAAGGTGACCCCGCACTTGTGCAGGGCCACGTCCATCAGGACCTGGTCGAAGGCGCGGTTGAGGAAGGTCGCGTAGACCGCGAAGACCGGGTGGGCCCCGCCGGTGGCCAGGCCCGCCGCCGAGGTCGCGCCGTGCTGCTCGGCGATGCCGACGTCGAAGATCCGGTCCGGGTAGGCGTCGGCGAACCGCTTGAGGCCCACGGGCTGGAGCATGGCCGCGGTGATCGCGACGATGTCCTTGCGCTCGCGGCCCAGCTTGACCATCTCGTCGGCGAAGACGGAGGTCCAGCTGGCGGCGTCGGTGGTCACCGGCAGGCCGGTGTCCGGGTGGATCACGCCGACCGCGTGGAAGCGGTCCGCCTCGTCCTGGACGGCCGGCTCGTAGCCCCGGCCCTTCTGGGTGAGGCAGTGCACGATGACCGGGCCGCTGAAGCGCTTGGCGCGCTGCAGGGCGGACTCCAGGGCGTCGATGTCGTGGCCGTCGATGGGCCCGATGTACTTCAGGCCGAGGTCCTCGAACATGCCCTGCGGGGCGATGAAGTCCTTGAGGCCCTTCTTGGCGCCGTGCAGGGTCTCGTAGAGCGGCCTCCCGACGACCGGGGTGCGCTCCAGGAGGTCCTTGCCGCGGGCCAGGAAGCGCTCGTAGCCGTCCGTGGTGCGCAGGGTGGCCAGGTGGTTCGCGAGACCGCCGATGGTGGGCCCGTACGAGCGCTCGTTGTCGTTGACGACGATCACCAGCGGGCGGTCCTTGGCGGCGGCGATGTTGTTCAGCGCCTCCCAGGCCATGCCGCCGGTGAGGGCGCCGTCGCCGATGACGGCCGCGACGTGGTGGTCCTCGCGGCCGAGCACCTCATTGGCCTTGGCCAGGCCGTCGGCCCAGCCCAGCACGGTGGAGGCGTGCGAGTTCTCGATCACGTCGTGGTCGGACTCGGCGCGCGACGGGTAGCCGGACAGGCCCCCCTTGGTCCGCAGGCCGCCGAAGTCCTGGCGGCCGGTGAGCAGCTTGTGGACGTAGGCCTGGTGGCCGGTGTCGAAGAGGACCTTGTCCTTCGGCGAGTCGAAGACCCGGTGCAGGGCGATCGTCAGCTCGACCACACCGAGGTTGGGGCCGAGGTGCCCGCCGGTCTTGGAGACGGCGTCGACCAGGAAGGACCTGATCTCCGCGGCGAGCTGGTCGAGCTCCTCCGGGCTGAGCCGGTCCAGATCGCGCGGTCCCTTGATGCGGGTCAGCAGCACCCGTGCCTCCTTGCAGTTGCTTGCTGGTCTGTCGAGTCTAATGTTCCGCTCGCGCCGCCCGTCGCCGGGCCGCCCCGGCGCCGTGACGCCTTTGTCATATCTGTACACATAGGCACGGCCCCACACGCCACCTTCGAGTGGATGTACGCACAGGTGCCCGACGCCACGAAGGGTGGCGTCGGGCACTGTGGGCGGCGTACGCCCGGACGGGTGGGGTCCGGGCGTGTCCCGGCTCCGGCCGGACCGGACGGGGTCCGACCAGGGCCGGATCCGGATGCGGTTAGGCGCGTCCCGCCGTCTTCTGCGTCTTGCGGGTCACGGAGTCGATCACCACGGTGGCCAGCAGCACCGCGCCGGTGATCATGTACTGGATCGGCGTCGCGATCCCCTCCAGGGCCAGACCGTACTGGATCGATGTGATGACCATGACACCGAGGAGGGCGTTCCAGGTGCGGCCGCGGCCGCCGAAGAGGCTCGTGCCGCCGATGACGGCCGCCGCGATCACGTTCATCAGCAGGTCGCCGGCGCCGGCGCTCTGGTTCGCCGCCGCGATCTTGGAGGCCCAGAAGAGGCCGCCGATCGCCGCGAACGTACCCGCGATGGCGAAGACGGTGATGCGGACGCGGTTCACGTTGATGCCCGCGCGGCGGGAGGCCTCGACGCTGCCGCCGAGCGCGAAGACCTGACGGCCGAAGCTCGTGCGGCGCAGCAGGAAGTCCGTGCCGACGAGGGCCACCAGGAAGAGCAGCACCGCGAGCGGCATGCCCTTGTACTGGTTGAACACGATGGCGGGACCGAAGGTGAACACCGCGAGCAGGCCGGTGCGCAGCATGATCTCGCCGAGCGGCCGGGAGGGCACTCCGGCGGCCGCGCGGCGGCGGGCGTCGGAGAACGAGGCCAGGAAGTACGCGGCCGTGGCGAGGGCGGCGAGCCCGTAGCCGACGGCCACGTCCGAGAAGAAGTACGTGGTCAGCTTGCCGACCACGCCCTCGGAGTCGATGTTGACCGTGCCGTTGCTGCCGAGGATCTGCAGCATGGCGCCGGACCAGAAGAGCAGGCCCGACAGGGTGACGGCGAAGGCCGGGGCGCCGATCTTGGCGAAGAAGAAGCCGTGGACGCAGCCGATCAGCGCGCCTCCGGCGATCGCCGCGAGGACGGCCAGCCATTCGTTGACGCCGTGGGTGACGGCGAGGACCGCGACGATCGCGCCCGAGACACCGCTGACCGAGCCGACCGAGAGGTCGATCTCGCCGAGCAGCAGGACGAAGATGATGCCGACCGCCATCATGCCGGTGGCCGTCATCGTGATCGCGATGTTGGTGAGGTTCTCGGGGCCGAGGAAGTGCGAGTTCAGGCTCTGGAAGATGCTCCAGATGATGATCAGACCGAGGACGACGGGTACCGAGCCCAGGTCACCGGCCTTGAGCTTGCGGCCGAACTCGTTCAGGTACCCCGCGAACCCCTGCTCGCGCACGAGCAGGCGGGGGTCAACGGCCGGGATCGCGTCCGCTGCGGGCGGGACGGGTCCGGACGGCTTGGCGTGGGCGGGGCCCTTGCCCAGCGGACCGGCGGAGGGATTCTGGGTGCTCACTTGCGGGCCTCCCCGGTGCGGGCCGCCCGGCGGGTCACGGCATTGTCCGTGGCACCGGTGATGGCGGAGATGATCTCTTCCTGCGACGTGTCCTTCACGGCGAAGACGCCGTTGTTGCGGCCGAGGCGCAGTACGGCCACCTTGTCGGCCACCGCCTTCACATCGGCCATGTTGTGGCTGATGAGGATGACGGCGTGGCCGCGCTCGCGCAGCCGCTCCACGAGGTCGAGCACCTGTGCGGTCTGCTCGACGCCGAGGGCGGCGGTGGGCTCGTCGAGGATGACGAGCTGGGGCTCGCCCAGCATGGAGCGGGCGATCGCCACGGTCTGGCGCTGGCCGCCGGAGAGCGAGGCGATGGGGATACGGACGCTGGGGATCCGGATGGACAGGGTGGTCAGCAGCTCACGCGCGCGCCGCTCCATCTCCACCTCGTCGAGGACCCCGCGGCGCTTGATCTCGCGCCCGAGGAAGAGGTTGCCGACGACATCGATGTTGTCGCACAGCGCGAGGTCCTGATAGACCGTCGCGATGCCCAGGTTCTGGGCATCGTGGGGCTTGGTGATCGACACCGGGCGTCCCTGCCACTCGATGACACCGTCATCGATGGGGTGTACGCCGGCGATCGTCTTGACCAGCGTGGACTTACCGGCGCCGTTGTCGCCGACGAGGGCGACCACCTCGCCTGAGTGGATCTCGAGTTCTACGTCGGTCAGGGCCTGGACGGCGCCGAACCTCTTCGAGACCCCTCGCAACGCCAGCACGGGCGCAGCGGACACATGAACCATCTCCTTCGCCGCCTGACCGGCGGGGATGTCGTGCAAAAGAGCAGGACCACAGGGGGTATGAACAAGGGTAAGGAAAACGTTTCTTCACGGCTTCGCGAGAGCCGATTACCATCCGGCGCCCCACCGGTGGCGGGATGGGAGGCGGGGCGCCGGACAGGCGAGGGGGTCGCGGCGCGAGGCGCGCGACGGGGGCCTTACTTCAGGCCGAGGGTGGCGCAGGCGGCGGCGTACTTGTCGGTGCAGATCTCGTCGGCCGAGTAGACGTTGTCACGGATGACGGTGTCCTTGATGTTCGCCTTGGTCAGCGAGACGACCGGGATCAGCACGGACGGAACGGCCTTGGTGGTGGGGCTGTCGACCTTGGAGGTGGCGACGACCTCGATGCGCTCCTTCTTGGCGAGGGCGACGGCCATCTTCGCGGCGGCCTCGGCTTCGGGGGCGTACGGCTTGTAGACGCTCATGAACTGCTCGCCCGCCACGATCCGCTGCACACCGGCGAGTTCGGCGTCCTGACCCGTGACCGGGGGAAGGGTGGTGAGACCGGCCGCCTTGAGGGCGGTGATGATGCCGCCGGCCATGCCGTCGTTGGCCGAGTAGACGCCGACGATCTTGTCCTTGCCGACGGCGGAAAGCGCGGCCGCCATGTTGGTGTTGGCGTTCTCCGGCTTCCACTCGACGGTGTCGTACTCCTTGGCGACGTTCACCTTGCCGTCGAGGACGGAGTGCGCGCCCTGCTTGAACAGCTTGGCGTTCGGGTCCGTGACGGAACCGTTCATCATGACGATCTGGCCGTCCTTGGCCTTGTCGCCCAGCGCCTCCAGGAGCGCCTTGCCCTGGACCTTGCCGACCTCTTCGTTGTCGAAGGAGGTGTAGGCGTCGATCGGGCCCTCGGCCAGGCGGTCGTAGGCGACGACCGGGATGCCCGCGTCCTTGGCCCGCTTGACCGCGCCCGCGATGGCCTTGGAGTCCACGGCGTCGATGATCAGGACGTTCACCTTGTTGGTGATCATCGTGTCGACCTGCGAGTTCTGCGTGGTCGCGTCCTGCTTCGCGTTGGCGTAGACGACCTCGCCCTTGCCACCCGTGAGGTCGGCGACCTGCTTCTCGATGAGCGGCTTGTCGAACTTCTCGTAGCGCGCGGTCTGGTTCTCCGGCAGGAGCAGACCGATCTTGATGGCGTTGCCCTTGACGACGTTGGTGTCCGACTTGTCGCCGGACTCCTTGGCGCTGCCACAAGCGGCGAGCGAGACGGCCATGGCACCGGCGGCGACGGCTACGGCGGTTCTGCGCATACGAGTGTTCATTTCTTGAACCTCCCTGACGAGGCCGCAACGTCGCGGCCGAGGTGGATGTGAGTCAACCCCGGCCGCCAGATTGCCGTCAAGGAGTGAATCCTTAACGAGATGACAACGGTGCCATCCGTTATCTAACTGAATGCAGCAACACCGGCTCTTGAAACCCACCAAGGAGGGTCGAATCGCCCATCTCGCTCAGTACGAGCGCCAGCGCGCCCAGCACCTCGGCCCGCCCGCCCAACGACCCGGTGAGCACCGACAGCTGACGGGCCGCACTGGGGATCGCGTACCGTCCCACGGACTCGCGTATGGGGGCCAGGACCAGCTCGCCGGCGTCCGCCAGCGAACCGCCCAGCACCACCCGGCTCGGGTTCAAGAGATTGCAGAGGCTGGCCACCCCGCTGCCCACGTGGCGGCCCACGTCGGTGATCACCCGGCGGCAGCCCGGGTCCCCGCCCCGCGCCAGCTCGACCACGCGCTCCATGGTCAGTTCGGGCCCGTGGCTGCCCTGCAGCAGGGGCAGGACGTAGCGGGCGGCCGCGAAGGTCTCGAGGCAGCCCCGGTTGCCGCAGCGGCAGACCGGGCCCGACTCGTCCAGGGTGATGTGCCCGATCTCGCCCGCGGTGCCGCCCGGGCCCCGGTAGATCTCCCCGTTGATGACCAGACCGGCGCCGACGCCGCTGGCGACCTTGATGTAGGCCAGGTCCTTGACCCCGCGGCCGCTGCCCCACACCAGCTCGCCCAGCGCGCCGAGGTTCGCGTCGTTGTCGACGTACACGGGCACACCGAGGCGCTGCGAGAGCTCCTGGCGCGGATTGATCCCGGCCCAGCCCGGCAGGATCGAGGTGGAGCCCAGGTTCCCGGACTCGCCGTCGATGGGGCCGGGGACGCCGAGGCCGACGCCGATGACCTTGTCCCGGCTCACCCCGATGCTCTCGATCAGGCTGGTGACCAGGGCCTCGGCCCGGTCGAAGCCGTCCACCCAGGAGGCGTCGACGTCCAGCGGTTCGGCCTCCTCGGCCAGGACCTGGTGGGCGAGGTTGCCGACCGCGACCCGCAGGTGCGTGTGCCCGAAGTCGACGCCGATGACGATGCCCGCGTCCCCGCTGAGCGAGACGCTGCGGGCCCGGCGGCCGCCGGCCGAGGTCGGGGTGACCTCGACGGTCCCGCCGTCCTTCAGCTCACGGACGATGTTGGAGACCGTGGCCGCCGACAGTCCGGTGGTACGGGCGATCTCCGCCTGGGTCAGCGAGCCGGCGAGCCGGACCGCCCGCACGACCCGTTCGAGGTTCGCGCGGTGCAGCGATGACTGCGATCCCGGAGTCTTCACGACTCATCCACTCCTGCCATTAGCGACGGCCTGCCGTCGCCCCCCGGCCGAGGTCGCGGTCACGAGACCCCGGCGTCTCTCCAACTTGTGAACCCTAAGTCGAGCCTTTGGACATCAAGACGTCAAGAGGCCGACGCAGCACGAATCGGCCACTATCGGTCATAAGTACGAGAGAAACCTCCCCCGCTTCGTGTTACGGTCGCTGAGGCGCCGGTCATCTGCGGCCTTTCCAGGCCGGACCGGGCGCCATGTCGATGACAGCGCTATGCGAGGAGGTGTTCGGGATGAGTCCCGATCGAAGTCCTTGCCGCGCTCTCGTTGGTTAATCAGCCGCTGATCGGCTGACTCTTCTTCCTTGAGTGCGCACGGCCGCGGTGTGTCCGCGGATGTCCGTGCACTTCCTCATGCCCTCCGTACGCTCCGGCCCCGTGCCCGGCGTGCGTCATCCATGCCCACCGGCGCTCCTCGCGGCTGCGTGCCGCCCCGCGCCGACCCATGATCACTCCACGTGACCGTGCGGCTCCGTGCTGCCCGGACGCCGTGGAGGGAGGTATTCGTCATGACCATGCTCACCCCTCGTACCCCCACGAAGCTCGCACCGCCGGGCAAGGGCCGCCGCGAACGCAAGGCCGCCGAGCTGGAGGCCCGTACCCGCGTCGTCGGCGAGCGGCTCGCCGGGCTCAGCGCCCGCCCCGGCCCGCTGGTCCTGCAGGACGTCGACGCTTCCCGCAACGGCCTGACCCACGCCGAGGCCGCGCTGCGCCGGGAGCGGGACGGCGCGAACGTCGTCGCCCAGGAGCGCGCGCCCCGCTGGTGGTCCCAGCTCGCGAAGGCGTACGCGAACCCCTTCATCGCGGTCCTGGTCTTCCTGGCCGCCGTCATGTACTGGCAGGACCCCGCGGACCCGGGCGTCATCATCCTCTCGGTGATGGTCGGGATCAGCGGACTGCTGCGCTTCTGGCAGGAGTTCCGCTCGGGCCGCGCCGCCGACGCGCTGAAGAAGCTCGTCACCACCACCTGCGCGGTGCAGCGCCGGGCGGGCAGCGGCTCCGGGCCGACCACCTTCGAGATCCCGATGGACCAGGTGGTTCCCGGCGACATCGTCAAGCTGGCCGCCGGTGACCTGATCCCCGCGGACCTGCGGCTCATCACCTCCAAGGACCTGATGGTCAGCCAGGCCGCGCTGTCGGGCGAGTCGTTGCCGGTGGCCAAGGCCGACACCCGGGCGCAGGACCGCGGGCAGTTCGAGACCACCGACCCGGTCGAGGCCGACAACCTGTGCCTGATGGGCACCTCGGTGACCTCCGGCACCGCCACGGCGGTCGTCGTCGCCACCGGCTCCGACACCTACTTCGGCTCGATGGCCGGCTCACTGGTCGGCGAGCGCCCGCAGACCAACTTCGACACGGGCGTGCGCAAGGTCAGCTTCCTGCTGATCCGGTTCATGCTGGTGATGGTCCCGGTCGTCTTCATGATCAACGGCTTCACCAAGGGCGACTGGGAAGCCGCCTTCCTCCTCGGCATCGCCGTGGCGGTGGGCCTGACGCCCGAGATGCTGCCGATGGTCGTCTCCGCCAACCTGGCGCGCGGCGCGGTCGCCATGGCGAAGCACAAGGTCGTCGTCAAGCGCCTCAACGCGATCCAGAACCTGGGCGCCATGGACGTGCTCTGCACGGACAAGACCGGCACCCTCACCGAGGACCGGATCGTCCTGGACCGCTACCTCGACGTGCACGGCGACGACGACAACGAGGTCCTGGAGTACGGCTACCTCAACGCGCACTTCCAGACCGGCCTGAAGAACCTGATGGACCAGGCGGTCATCGATCGCGTGGACGGGGCCGAGGAGGTTGTCGTCGACGCTCGGTTCTCGATGGTCGACGAGATCCCCTTCGACTTCGCCCGGCGCCGGATGTCCGTGGTCCTCAACCGCAACACCCTGGTCGGGGCGGTCGGCCGGTCCGAGCACGTCATGATCACCAAGGGCGCCGTCGAGGAAGTCCTCGCGCTGTGCACCCGCATGCGGGACCGCGGGCGCGAGGTCGAACTGACCGGCGAGCTGCGCCGGCGCGTCACCCGCATCGCCGAGGACCACAACCGCCAGGGGCTGCGCGTCCTGGCCGTCGCCACCCGTACGGTCGCCACGCCCCGCGACGCCTACACCGTCGCGGACGAGGACCAGCTGACCCTGGTCGGCTTCCTCGCCTTCCTCGACCCGCCGAAGGCCGACGCGGCCCGGGCCCTGCGGGGCCTGGCCGACAAGGGCGTCGCGGTCAAGGTCGTCACCGGTGACAACGAGCTGGTCGCGGCGCGGGTCTGCGCCGACGTCGGCATCGACGTGGGCCACGTGGTCCCGGGCACCGAGCTGGACCTGCTCGACGACGCGGAACTGCGCACGCTGGCCGCCCGTACGACCGTGTTCGCCAAGGTCAATCCGGTCCAGAAGGCCCGTATCGTGCGAGCCCTGCAGGCCGAGGGCCACACCGTCGGGTTCCTCGGGGACGGCATCAACGACGCCGCCGCGCTGCGCGACGCGGACGTCGGCATCTCGGTCGACACCGCCGTCGACATCGCGAAGGAGTCGGCGGACATCATCCTGCTGGAGAAGGACCTGACCGTCCTGGAGCAGGGCGTGATCCAGGGCCGGACCACCTTCGGCAACACGATCAAGTACATCAAGATGACCGCCAGCTCGAACTTCGGCAACGTCTTCTCGGTGCTGGTGGCGAGCGCGTTCATCCCGTTCCAGCCGATGCTCGCGATCATGCTGCTGGTGCAGAACCTGGTCTACGACATCGCCCAGCTGGCGACCCCGTGGGACCGGATGGACGAGGAGTACCTGCGCAGGCCCCGCAACTGGGACGCCAAGGGCATCGGCCGGTTCATGCTCTGCATCGGCCCCATCAGCTCGATCTTCGACATCGCGATGTTCGTGATCATGTGGAACGTGTTCGCGGCCAACACCGAGGCGAACCAGGCGCTCTTCCAGTCCGGCTGGTTCATCGAGGGCCTGCTCTCGCAGACGCTGATCGTCCACATGATCCGGACCCGCAAGATCCCCTTCATCCAGTCGCGGGCGTCCTGGCCGGTGATGGTGATGACCGCCCTCGCGGTGCTGACCGGGCTGTTCCTGCCCTTCTCGCCGCTGGCCGAGTCGCTGGGCTTCGTCGCGCTGCCCGCGAGCTACTTCCCGTGGCTGGTCGGCGTACTGCTCGCGTACTGCACGCTCACGCAGCTGCTGAAGACCGTGTACATCAAGAAGTTCAACACCTGGCTGTGACCGGCCGGGCGTGGAAGGGGGCGGGGCGATGCAGCTCACCGAATGG
Source organism: Streptomyces sp. NPDC002138 (assembly GCF_040296485.1). Taxonomy (NCBI): domain Bacteria; kingdom Bacillati; phylum Actinomycetota; class Actinomycetes; order Kitasatosporales; family Streptomycetaceae; genus Streptomyces; species Streptomyces sp. NPDC002138. The sequence continues at coordinate 34,933 of NZ_JBEOXE010000057.1, forward strand.
CAGATGGCCGGGCACCTGGCCGCCGGACTCGGCTTCGGGGCGGCGATCGGGCTGGAACGGCAGTGGCGGGCCCGGATGGCGGGGCTGCGGACGAACGCCCTGGTGGCGGGCGGCGCCGCGCTGTTCGTCCTGCTCTCCCAGTACGGGTTCATGAGCGAGGTGTCCGAGGTCGGGTACGACGGCTCGCGGGTCGCCGCGCAGATCGTCTCCGGGATCGGCTTCCTCGGCGCCGGGGTGATCATGCGGGACGGACTGAGCGTTCGGGGCCTGAACACGGCGGCCACCCTGTGGTGTTCGGCGGCCGTGGGCTGCCTGGCCGGCACCGGGATGTTCGTCCTCGCCGCCTGCGGCACGGCGGGCGTGGTGGGAGCCAATCTCCTGCTGCGCCCGCTGGGCCGGCGCCTGGACCGCGAACCGCGGGGCGGGGCCGAGGTGGCCACCGACTTCCACTTCGAGGCGGTGTGCCTGGAGGCGGAGGAGGCCCACATCCGCCACCGGCTGGTCGACGCGCTCGGCCGGCCGGGCCACCAGCTCCGCTCGATCCGCAGCCAGGACGGTCCCGAGGAGGGTCTGGTGACGGTGTCGGCACTGCTGACCGCCGAGGGGGCCGGGGGCCGGGCGCTGGAGGAGGCGGTGAGCAACCTCAGCCTCGATCCGTCGGTCTCGGCGGTCAGCTGGTCGGTGGTGTCCGCTACTTGAGGGTGGCGGAGGTCAGTCCGGCCTGGATCTGGCGCTGGAAGGACAGGTAGACCACCAGCATCGGGATCATCGCGATGGTCACGCCGGCGAAGAGCACCGGCAGGTCCGTCTCGTAGCCCATCTGGTACTGGAGCTGGATCAGGCCCTGGGTGAGCATGTAGCGCTCGGGGTCCGATCCGGTCTGGGGCTGCATCAGCACGGCGGGCAGGATGTACTGGTTCCACTGCCCCAGGACATTGAATATCCCGACGGAGATGAGGCCGGGCTTGGCCATCGGCAGCATCACCTGGAAGAAGATCCGGGTGTCGGACGCCCCGTCGATCACCGCCGCCTCGTACACCGCCGTCGGCAGCGTGCGGAAGAACGAGTGCATGAAGAACACGGTGAACGGCATCGAGTAGGCGATGTACACCAGGATCAGGCCCTGGTAGCTGTTGAGCATGTCGAGCCGCTTGACCATGAAGAACAGCGGTACGAGCGCCAGGAACACGGGGAACATCGCCCCGCTGACGAAGAAGTAGTAGATGATCCGGTTGCCCTTGAAGGGGTACCGGGCCAGCACGTACGCCGCCATCGAGCCCAGCAGCATGGTCAGCGGGACCGAGAACACCATCACGATGACGGTGTTGCCGAAGTAGTCGCCGATGCCCTTGTCCCACGCCCGGGTGAAGGCGTCGAAGTGCCAGTTGGAGGGCCAGCTCAGGGCCGAGCCGCCGATCTGGCCGTCGGTCTTGAAGGAACCGAGCGCCAGCCAGACCAGGGGCAGCACGATCAGGAGGGCCCAGACGGCGAGGAAGCCGTGCGAGAAGACATTGAGCACCGCGCCCTCGGAGCCGCCCGAGCGGCCGGCTTTGGCCGGCTTCTTGCGGTCGGTGCGCTCGGCGGAGGCCTCGTCGGGTGCCTTGGTCACTGTGGTCATCGTGTCTCCCGCTCAGAACTCGATGCGCTCGCGGCGGGTGGCGCGCAGCGTGACGAGGGAAAGGATCAGGGTGAGGACGAGCATGACGACTCCCATGGCGCAGGCGTAGCCGCTCTTGCCGAAGTACAGGAAGTTGCGCATCAGGACCGTCGCCATGACCTCGCCGTGGTGGTCGGGTCCGCCGCCGAACTGGCCCGATGTCATGGTCGACACGAGGACGAACATGTCCATCGCGGCGATGCCCAGATAGACCGCGGAGGTCTGCACAGCGTCCCACAGCAGGGGCAGCGTGACCTTGATGAAGGTCTGGGCGCGCCCCGCGCCGTCGAGCAGCGCGGCCTCGTAGATGTCCTTGGGGACGGTCTGCATCGCGGCCGAGAAGAGCACCAGGTAGAAGCCGACCCCGTGCCAGACGACCACGGCGAGCATGCACCACAGCACCAGGTTCGGCTCGTTGAGCCATTCGATGGGGTGCAGCCGGTCGATGATGTGCAGCTTGGTCAGCAGGCCGTTGAGCAGGCCGCCCTCGTCGCTGCGGTAGACGGCGCCGAAGAGCACGGCGAGGATCGCGAGGGAGAGGACCTGCGGGAAGAAGTAGACGATCTTGTAGAAGGCCGCGCCCCGGACGCCCCGCACACCCCCGGCGCCGCTGCGCCCTCCGACGTTCACCATGAAGGCGAAGAAGAGGGCCAGCAGGATGGTGATGGTCGGGACGAACACCAGGAGGAACAGGTTGTGGAGCAGGGCGCCCCGGAAGACCTCGTCCTTCATCAGGGTCGAATAGTTCTCCAGGCCGACGAAGTCGAACGTCGGTGACTGTCCGGACCAGTTGGTGAAGGAATAGCCGAACGTCTGAATGTACGGCCAGATGACAAAGGTCAGATACAGCGCGAGCGGCAGGAGCAGGAATCCGGCGATGAAGCCGACCTGTCCTCTGCCCCGGGCTACGTGACTCATGGTGTCCGTCCCTGATGGTTCGCCCGGCTCCCGCCGGGTGGTGCCCCCGGCCGGGGGACCGGCCGGGGGCGATGGCGTCAGCTGCGGTGGTTGTTCTTGGCGTTGGGGTCCTTGGCCGCCTTGTCTACCGCAGCCTGGGCCCGCTTGATCCATTCCTTCGGCTGAATTCGCTTGGCCATCAGCTCATTGGACGCGGCCTGGATGTCGTTGTCCATCTGGCTGTACCAGTCCGGGTACAGGTAGGCGAAGGTGTTGGTGCCGGCCGCCTTGAGCGCGGTCACCGCCGACGCGGTGCCGGGGCGCAGCTTGACGTTGGGGTCCACGCCGTCCTTGACCACGGTCAGGGAGTTGGCCTGCTGGGCGAAGAGGGTGGACCACTCGCGGGAGAGCATCGAGCGCAGGAACTCCAGGCCGCCGGCCTTGTTCGCGGCCTTCTCCGGGACGATGAAGGGCTCGCCGGCGCCGGCGCGGATGGCCTCGAAGGGCAGCTTGCTGTCGGCGAGGACGGGCACCGGGAGGAACTTCATGTCGAAGTCCTCCGGGGTCTGCTTGAGCTGCTCGTTCTCGAGCCATGAGCCGGAGGGGATGAACGCGGCCTTGTACTGGTTCCAGGCGGTCTGCGACTCCGTGTGGGTCAGGCCGTTGGTGCCCGGCATCAGGAGGTCCTTCTCGACGACCTCGTAGACCGCCTCGACGGCGGCGAGGGCGGCCGGGTTGTCCGCGAAGGCGTTCGGCGCCAGGTTGTCGATCGCCTTGACGGCCTCGATGCCGCCCTTCTTGGCGATGAGGTCCATGATGACGACGTTGATGTAGTACGGGAACTTGCCCTGGTGGGCGAGGCCGCCGATGCCGGCCGCCTTGGCCTTGCCGCAGACGTCGAGGAACTCGTCCCAGGTCTTCGGCTCGGCCCAGCCCTTCTCCTTGAAGAGCTTGCCGGAGTACCAGAGGCCGAACACCGTGTAGACGTAGTAGAGGGCGACGAACTTGCCCTCCTGGGTGCCCTGTTCGACGGTGCCGGGGAGCAGCATGTCCCGGACCTTCTTGGTGGGGTCGTCGAGCGAGGGCGCGTCGAGCACCTGCGTCAGCTCCGCGAGCTGGCCGCCCTTGGCCAGGACGTCGATCTTGATCTGCTGGGCGCCCGAGTCGTCGACGACGTCCGGCGGGTTGCCGCCGTTGAAGCGGGGCTGGAGCTTGGCGGTGATCTCCTGGGTGCCGAGGTGGGTGCTGCTGGTGCCCCACTTCTTGTCGAAGGCCGCTTCCCACGCCTTCGCGTAGTCGTCGCCGAACCCGCCCTTGAAGACGACGATGTCCATCTTGCTGCCCTTGGCGACACCGAAGGGGTTGTCCTTGGAGGTGACGCCCTTGGACGCGGTCTCCGAGGGCTTGTCGCCGCCGCCGGAGGCGCAGGCGGACAGGAAGCTCATCGTCGGCACGGCGATCAGACCGAGCGCCGCCGACCGCCGGATCAGGTCGCGGCGGCCGAGGCCCTCACCGTTGTTCTGCTCGCCCTGGGCGGAGATGGATCCCATGCTCATGTCCTCGCCTTCGTCAGAAGTGTGAAGGAGGCCGGTAGTCACGGCAGCTGCCGTGCCCGCGGACATCACCGCAGGTCCCCGCCCGTCCCCCGGTCCGGCACCGCGGGAGACGCGGTAGTCCGGACGGGCACAGGTATAGTCCACTTCCGCTCGTGTGAGCAAGATCATGCACAGAGAAGACCTTGGGCTTTTCCGAGTTGAGACCTCACCGTCACCTGGCCCCGCCCGCCGGAGGTGGTCCGGGACAACGAAAAGGGCCGTACCCCCTTTAACGGGGATACGGCCCTTTGGTGCCGATGTGCTTAGTTGCGGATGAGGTTCCGCAGCACGTACTGCATGATGCCGCCGTTGCGGTAGTAGTCCGCCTCGCCCGGGGTGTCGATGCGGACGACCGCGTCGAAGTCGACACCGGTGTCGGTGGTGACCTTGACCGTGCGCGGGGTGCTGCCGTTGTTCAGCTCCTCGACGCCGGTGAAGGAGAAGGTCTCCTCGCCGGTGAGGCCGAGGGAGGCCGCCGTCGCGCCCTCCGGGTACTGGAGCGGCAGGACGCCCATGCCGATCAGGTTCGAGCGGTGGATGCGCTCGTAGGACTCGGCGATGACGGCCTTGACGCCGAGCAGCGCGGTGCCCTTGGCGGCCCAGTCACGGGACGAGCCCGAGCCGTACTCCTTGCCCGCCAGGATGACCAGCGGGATGCCGGCGGCCTGGTAGTTCTGCGAGGCGTCGTAGATGAAGGAGACGGGCGCGCCCTCGACGGTGAAGTCGCGGGTGAAGCCGCCCTCGGTGCCCGCGGCGATCTGGTTGCGCAGGCGGATGTTGGCGAAGGTACCGCGGATCATGACCTCGTGGTTGCCGCGGCGGGAACCGTACGAGTTGAAGTCGCGGCGCTCGACACCGTGCTCGGTGAGGTACTTGCCCGCCGGGGTGTCGGCCTTGATCGCACCGGCCGGGGAGATGTGGTCGGTCGTGACCGAGTCGCCCAGCTTCGCCAGCACGCGACCGCCGACGATGTCGGAGACCGGGGTGGTCTCCATCGTCATGCCGTCGAAGTACGGGGGCTTGCGGACGTAGGTGGACTGCGGGTCCCACTCGAAGGTGTTGCCCGTCGGGATCTCCAGCGCCTGCCACTGCGCGTCGCCCGCGAAGACGTCCTGGTAGGACTTGGAGAACATGTCCTCGCCGATGGCCTCGGCGACGACGTCGTTGACCTCGGCCTCCGTGGGCCAGATGTCCGCGAGGAAGACCGGCTTGCCCTCGAGGTCCGTACCGAGGGCGTCCTTGGTGATGTCCACCTTCATGGAGCCCGCGATGGCGTACGCGACGACCAGCGGCGGCGACGCCAGGTAGTTCATCTTGACGTCGGGGTTGATCCGGCCCTCGAAGTTGCGGTTGCCCGAGAGCACCGAGGTGACCGCGAGGTCGGCGTCGTTGATCGCCTTCGAGATCTCCTCGTCCAGCGGACCGGAGTTGCCGATGCAGGTGGTGCAGCCGTAACCGACCAGGTTGAAGCCGAGCTTGTCCAGGTACGGCGTCAGGCCGGCCTTGTCGAAGTAGTCGGTGACGACCTTCGAACCCGGGGCGAGGGTGGTCTTGACCCACGGCTTGCGGGTCAGGCCCTTCTCGGCCGCCTTCTTGGCCACGAGCGCCGCGGCGACCATGACGTAAGGGTTCGAGGTGTTGGTGCACGAGGTGATCGCGGCGACCGTCACGGCGCCGTGGTCGATCTCGAAGGAGGTGCCGTCGGCGAGGGTGACCAGGGTCGGCTTGGTGGGCACGCCGTTGGCCGTGGCCGGGGAGTCGGACGCCGGGAAGGACTCCTTGCCGGCCTCCTCGTCGTCGCTGACGTAGTTGCGCACGTCCTGCGCGAACTGCTGCGAGGCGTTGGCGAGGACGATGCGGTCCTGCGGGCGCTTGGGGCCGGCGATGGAGGGGACGACCGTGGAGAGGTCGAGCTCCAGCTTCTCGGAGAAGTCCGGCTCGGCGGCCGGGTCCAGCCACAGGCCCTGCTCCTTGGCGTACGCCTCGACCAGCGCCACCTGCTGGGCGTCGCGGCCGGTCAGGCGCAGGTACTTCAGGGTCTCGTCGTCGATCGGGAAGATCGCGGCGGTGGAACCGAACTCCGGCGACATGTTGCCGATGGTGGCGCGGTTCGCGAGCGAGGTGGCGGCGACGCCCTGGCCGTAGAACTCGACGAACTTGCCGACGACGCCGTGCTTGCGCAGCATCTCCGTGATCGTGAGCACCAGGTCGGTGGCGGTGGTGCCGGCCGGCAGCTCGCCGGTCAGCTTGAAGCCGACGACGCGCGGGATCAGCATGGAGACCGGCTGGCCGAGCATCGCGGCCTCGGCCTCGATGCCGCCGACGCCCCAGCCCAGCACACCGAGGCCGTTGACCATCGTGGTGTGCGAGTCGGTGCCGACGAGGGTGTCGGGGTACGCCTGGCCGCCCCGGACCATGATCGTGCGGGCCAGGTGCTCGATGTTGACCTGGTGGACGATGCCGGTGCCCGGGGGGACGACCTTGAAGTCGTCGAAGGCGGTCTGGCCCCAGCGCAGGAACTGGTAGCGCTCCTTGTTGCGGCCGTACTCCAGCTCGACGTTCTGCGCGAAGGCGTCCTTCGTGCCGAACTTGTCGGCGATGACGGAGTGGTCGATGACCATCTCGGCCGGGGAGAGCGGATTGATCTTGGAGGGGTCGCCGCCCAGCTCCTTCACGGCCTCGCGCATGGTGGCGAGGTCCACGACACAGGGCACACCGGTGAAGTCCTGCATGATCACGCGGGCCGGCGTGAACTGGATCTCCTCACTCGGCTGGGCCTGCGAGTCCCAGTTGCCGAGCGCCCGGATGTGGGCGGCGGTGATGTTCGCGCCGTCCTCGGTACGGAGCAGGTTCTCCAGCAGCACCTTCAGGCTGTAAGGCAGGCGGGCGGAGCCCTCCACCTTGTCCAGCTTGAAGATTTCGTACGACTCGTCGCCCACCTGCAGCGTGCTGCGGGCGTCGAAGCTGTTCGCCGACACGACAGTCTCCTTCATGCATGAATTCGCGCGTTCTACCGCATCCTGCCGCGTGGCACTGTTGGCCAATCCGCTAAGGTGAGGCTAAGTTAGGTAAGCCTTACTCATGCGGGGGCTGCGGCGCGCCTTTGGCAGTTATCTCGATGTCGAGATAACTCTAGTACATGTCCGGGCGCCGGGACGAAGCACGCACCCTCAGGCTTGCCGGAACGGTCAGCTGGCCAGGCGATTCCGCTTGTCCCGATTCCACCAGGGTGACCAGCGCGGACACCGCGGATTCGGCGCTCCGCCCCGGGTTCAGCGTGACCGTGGTCACGGCCGGTTGACCCTCGCCGTAATCCGGGTCCTCGCTGGCGCAGACCAGAAGGAGTGCGTCAGGTATACGGAGCCCATGGCGCGCGGCGGCGGCGAGCACCTGGCGGCCGCCCGGATCGTAGACCGCGTGCACGGCGTCGGGACGGACCCCCGGCGGAGCCGCGAACGCGGAGTCGAAGGCGTGGCCCGCGGTGTCGGCGGGGTCGAAGGGGATCAGCAGCGGCGGCCGGCCCCGCTCCGCGCACCACCGCTCGTACGCCGCGGTGACGGCCCCGGAGTAGAAGTCCCGGCCGTACCCGCAGTGCAGGGCGATCCGGCGGGCGCCCGCGGCGGCGAGATGGCCGAGCACCTCGCGGGTGGCGGCGGTGTGGTCGTTGTCCACCCAGACGTCGCCGGGGCGGGGGTCCACCGGGCGGCCGTCGAAGACCACCGGGAGCCCGCGCGCCCGCAGGGCCCGCAGCACCGGGTCGCCGGCCGGGCTGTCGAGCAGCAGCATCCCGTCCACGGCCAGGGTGTGCCACAGCGGCTCGGCGCCACGCTCGGCGGGGAGCGTGGTCAGCGCGTAACCGCGGGCGTGGGCCGCGGCGGTGGCGGCGGTCAGCCAGCGGGAGTAGTAGGCCACCTCGACGAAGTTCCAGGCGAAGCCCTCGTAGGTGGTGACGGCGAGCCCCAGCGCGCGGGTGCGCGGGCCCCGGCGGGCGCCGCGCCCGGGGGCGGCGTACCCGAGACCGGCGGCCACCTCGCGGACCCGGCGACGGGTGCCCTCGCCGAGCCGGCCGGTGCCGTTCAGGGCGTGCGAGACCGTCGCGGTGGACACCTCCGCGGCGCGGGCGATGTCGGCGATGGTGGGTCCGCCGGGCAGGCCGGGGGCTCGGTGGGGCACGGGGGTCATCGTACGGATTCCGTCGTCGCGGGCGGGTTCCGGTTACGGGCTTAACCAAACAGTGTCCTGGTCACCTCGACGTGTCAGGAGTGGCCATGCCCGTTTCTCCTTCTTCTCCGCTCTCCCCCGCCTCCCCTTCCTCCCCCGCCTCCCCTTCCTCCCCCGCCTCCCCTTCCTCCCCCGTTCCCTCCCGGGTGTCGCGGCGGGGCGTGCTCGCGGCGGCCGGGGCCGCGGGCGCGGCGGGCCTGCTGGGCGCGGGCGCCGGTACGGCGTCGGCCGCCTCCCCGCCCGGCGGGCGCGGCCCGGCCGCGCTGGTCATCCACAACGCCCGGGTGTTCACCGGGACCTCCGGCGGGGCCCCCGTCGACGCGGTGGCGGTCGGCCGGGACGGGAAGATCCTGGCGACCGGATCCGGCACGGCCCTGCGGCGGCTCGCGGGCCGGGACACCGAGGTGGTCGACGCCCGGGGCAACACCGTGATGAGCGGCATCCACGACGGGCACACCCACCCGCTGAACGCGGGCGAGCGCTCCATGCGGCCCTCGCTGGGGAGCGCGGAGACGACCGTGGCGCAGCTCCGGGAGATCCTGGGCGGCTTCCTGGCCGACACCGGGGGCGCGGGCGCCGAGCCGGACGGCTGGCTGGTGGTGGAGGACTGGAATCCGGTCGGCCTGCTGCCGGCCGGGACCCTGCCCCACCACACGATGCTGGACGCGCTGGCGACCCGGCGGCCGGTGGTGCTGGTCGGCGGGGACGGGCACAACCTGTGGGCGAACCGGCGGGCGCTGGACATCGCCGGGATCACCGCGGCCACGCCCGACCCGGTCGGCGGGAAGATCGTGAAGGGACCGGACGGGCAGCCGAGCGGAGTGCTCAAGGACGACGCCCAGGACCTGGTCCTGCGGTACGAGCCGCAGCCCTCGCGGGCCGACGTGGTCGCGGCCTGCGCCAAGGTGCTGGAGCTGGCGGCCGCCTCCGGGGTGACGACGATGATGGACGCGCTGGTGGGGCGGCACGAGCTGACGCTCTACCAGGCCCTGTCCGGCGCGGGGCTGCTCCCACAGCGGGTGGTCCCGGCGATCCGGCTGAGCGCGGAGCAGGCCAAGGACCCGGCGGGCGCGCTCGCGTACGCACGGGGTCTGCGGCGGGAGTTCGAGGGGGTGAAGGGGCTCCGGTTCGGGATGATCAAGGTGTTCCTGGACGGGGTCATCGAGTACCCGGCGCAGACGGCGGCGCTGCTGGAGCCGTACCTGGACGGGGCCGGGAAGCCGACGGACAACCGGGGCGAGCTGTACGTCACGGCGGCCGACTACGGGCGCCTGACCGAGGCCTTCAACCGGGCCGGCTGGCAGCTGCACGCGCACGGGCTGGGCGACAGGGCGGTACGGACGGCCCTCGACGGCTACGCGTACGCGCGGCGGGCCACCGGGCAGCGGGACGCGCGCAACGCCGTCGCGCACCTGCAGATCGTGGACCCGGCCGACCTGAAGCGGTTCGCCCAGCTGGGCGTGGCGGCCTGCATGCAGCTGCAGTGGGCCTCCCGGGACACCTGGACGATGGAGGCGCTGCTCCCGTACATCGGTCCGCGGCGGCACCGGTGGATGTACCCGGCGCGCAGCCTGGAGAAGGCGGGGGCGCGGCTGACCGGCGGCTCGGACTGGCCGGTGGACGAGCTCCAGGTGTGGAACCAGCTGCGCACGGCCATCGACCGTCAGGGGGCCACGGGCGAGGGCGAGCTGTACCGGGAGCTGGAGGGGCTGAGCCGGAGCTCGGCCCTGCGGATGCACACCTCGGGGACGGCGTGGCAGCTGCGCCAGGAGGGGCTGACGGGCACGGTCGAGGTGGGGCGGGCGGCGGACCTGGTGCTGCTGGACCGGGACGTGACGCGCTGCCCGGTGGCGGACATCAGCGGGACCGTTGTGCGGTTGACCCTGGTGGGCGGGCGGGTGGTGCACGACGCGGAGTCCCAGGCGGGGCGCGCGGCGGCGGGGCGGCTGAACCGGGGGGCGGGGATCGCGCGGCCGGGTGCGTATGCGGGGGTGCATGCGGGGTGCGGATGCGGGTGACGGGGGCCTGGGCCGGTGTCGGTGGGTTGGGGGGGAACCCCCGGCGGGGGGGGGGGGGGCCCCCCCCCCCGCGGGGGGCGGGGGGGGGGGCGGCGCGGCGGCCCCCCCGCCCCAGCACCCCCCCACCGGACCCCGAGGAGGAGCGGGAGGGAG
>NZ_JBEOXE010000058.1:0-44995 GCF_040296485.1 Streptomyces sp. NPDC002138
GGGGGGCCCGGGGGGGGGGCCCCCCTTTGGGTGGGGGGGGCGGGGCCGGGGGGGGGGGGGGGGGGGGGGGGGGGGGGGTGTGGGGGCGGGTTCCCCTTGTGGGCCCTCCGGGGGCGCCTCAAACGCCGGCGGGGCTGGGTTTGGGTGCGGGTTGTGGGCGCCTTGAGCGTCGGCGGGGCTGGGTTTGGGTGCGGGTTGTGGGTGTGGGTGGAGGGGGTGGCATTTCAGCCTGCCCGGCGTTTGAGGGCCCGCCGGAGGCGACTTCGGGCGGCGCTCGGGTACGCGCCTCAGGCATCGGCGGGGTCGAGTGTGGCGAGGCTGGGGGCGCCGTCCGGCGGGGGCGGTTTCGGGGTTGTCCACAGGGGGTGTGGGCTTGGGGCGGGGTGCGGGAGAGTGGGGGGATGGGGCGGTGGGGGGAGGTCGGGGGGCTGGTGTTGCCCTCCGCGTGTGCGGGGTGCGGGGTGGTGCGGGTGGTGGTGTGCCCGGGGTGCCGGGAGGCGCTGGGCGGGGCGTTGGCGGGGGCTGTGCGGCCGTGTCCGGGGCCCGCGGGCCTGCCCGTGGTGCATGCGGCCGCGCCGTACGCGGACGGCGTCCGGGGGGTGCTGCTGGCCCACAAGGAGCGCGGGGCGCTGACGCTGGCCGGGGTGCTCGGCGGGGCGCTGGCCGCGGCCGTCCGCGCGGGCGGTGGCGAGGCGGACCGCGGCGGGCTGGTCCTGGTCCCGGTGCCGTCCGCGCGACGCCAGGTGCGGGCGCGCGGCCACGACCCGGCCCGCCGGATCGCGCTGGCGGCCTCGGCGCGGCTGCGCCGGGCCGGGATCCCGGCGCGCGTGGCGCCCGTACTGCGCCAGCGGCGCCCGGTGGCGGACCAGGCGGGCCTGGGGGCCCGGCAGCGGCGGGAGAACCTGGCCGGGGCCCTGGAGGTGCGGCCCGGCGGCCTGCGGCCGCTGGAGGCGGGGCGGATCGTGCTCGTGGACGACCTGATCACCACCGGAGCCACCCTCGCGGAGGCGGCCCGCGCCCTGAGGGCGGCGGGAGGGGCTCAGGCCGGGCTGCGCGCGGCCGTCGTGGCCGCCCCCGCGGGGTCTTTCGACTCGAACAGCGCAAAAATCCGGTGAATAGATTTGGAACTGAGTGGGAAGGCGCATCGTTGCAGGTAGTGAGAGGGAATGGCCACCTGAACGGAGGTACGTTCCGGTAGCGGGTGCCGACAACCGGCCAACAGGGATATGTTCGGTTGAAGAGGAACTCGCGCTTCGGAGCTTCTCCGCATCGGGCAGGCGTGCCCCTCGACTCCAACGTCGGTGGGTGGTGATCTTGCCGATGGGGGAGGAGGAGGTGAAAGTCGCCAAGTCCGAGGCTCCGGTGACAGCCGGGGCCTGGTGCAAAAGGGAGACGCTTCGCCGCTGAGGCGGAGCTATCCGGGAACGGAGTTCTGCGTGGACATCGTCGTCAAGGGCCGCAAGACCGAAGTGCCCGAGCGGTTCCGCAAGCACGTGGCCGAGAAGCTGAATCCGGAGCGGATCCAGAGGCTCGACGCCAAGGTGATCAGCTTGGACGTCGAGGTGTCCAAGGAGCACAACCCGCGTCAGGCCGACCGTTCCGACCGCGTGGAGATCACCCTTCACTCGCGGGGCCCCGTGATCCGTGCCGAGGCGGCCGCCGCAGACCCCTACGCGGCGCTGGACCTGGCCCAGGACAAGCTCGAGGCCCGGCTGCGCAAGCAGCACGACAAGCGCCACAACCGCCGCGGCAGCGGCCGGCTCTCCGCGGCCGAGGTCGCCGACGTCGTGCCGGGTGTCGCGCAGCTCAACGGGAACGGTGAGGTGATCACCGAGGAGAAGACGGACGCCATTCCGACCACCCGCATCGGATCGCTCGAGGTCCAGGGTGAGGGCCCGCTCGTCGTCCGCGAGAAGACCCACTCGGCCTCACCCATGACGCTCGACCAGGCTCTGTACGAAATGGAGCTGGTCGGCCACGACTTCTATCTGTTCGTCGACTCCGAAACCAAGCTGCCCAGCGTTGTCTACCGACGGCACGCATACGACTACGGCGTCATTCACGTGAACCCCGACGGTGCCTCCAGCACGGAGGAATCGCCTGGTGGCGCGGGTGGCGCGCTCGGCGGCTGACCGTCCGTTCCGGTGCCCCCGGTGACGCTTACGCGCCACCGGGGGCACCCGTACGCACCCGGCGAACCCCCGACCCGCGGCCCGGGCATGGAATCATGGCGGGCAGTCAGCCGGCGTCCGACTGCGTCGGGTTGACCTCGGACGGCCTTGCAGGGGGAGGAACGATGGCGGACAGCTTCGGACCGGTGCGCGGTGATGGCGGTACGGACTGCCGGACCGGCCCGGGTGGTGAGCCGATCCGTGTACTCGTGGTCGACGACCACGCCCTCTTCCGGCGCGGGCTGGAGATCGTCCTCGCGCAGGAGGAGGACATCCAGGTCGTCGGCGAGGCCGGTGACGGCGCGGAGGCGGTGGACAAGGCCGCGGACCTGCTGCCGGACATCGTGCTGATGGACGTGCGGATGCCCCGGCGCGGCGGCATCGAGGCATGCACCTCGATCAAGGAGGTGGCCCCCTCCGCGAAGATCATCATGTTGACGATCAGCGACGAGGAGGCCGACCTCTACGACGCGATCAAGGCCGGGGCGACCGGGTACCTGCTCAAGGAGATCTCCACGGACGAGGTCGCCACCGCGATCCGCGCCGTGGCCGACGGGCAGTCGCAGATCAGCCCGTCCATGGCCTCGAAGCTGCTGACCGAGTTCAAGTCGATGATCCAGCGCACCGACGAGCGGCGGCTGGTGCCCGCGCCGCGGCTGACGGACCGCGAGCTGGAGGTGCTCAAGCTGGTGGCGACCGGGATGAACAACCGGGACATCGCCAAGGAGTTGTTCATCTCCGAGAACACGGTGAAGAACCACGTCCGCAACATCCTGGAGAAGCTGCAGCTGCACTCCCGGATGGAAGCCGTGGTCTACGCGATGCGGGAGAAGATCCTCGAGATCCGCTGAGGGCCCCGGCGGGCGCCCCGCCGCGGCCCTGCGCCGCAGCCCTCCGCCGCGGCCCTTTCGAACGCGGCCCCCGAACGCGCCCTACAGCGCGGCCAGTTCCGCCGTCACGGCGGCGGCTTCCGCCGGGCTCTGCGCACGGTCCACCCGGATCGCGTCGCAGCCCACCCAGCTCGCCGCCTCGCGCAGCGCCTCGGCCATCGGGCGCGCCGCGGCCGGGCTGGTCAGGGAGAGCTGGCGGGCCACCAGGGTGGTGCCCTCGCGGCCCGGGTCCACCCGGCCCTGGAGCAGGCCGCCCGCCAGCAGCGGCATGGCGAAGTACCCGTGGATCCGCCGGGGCTTCGGCACGTACGCCTCGAGCCGGTGCGTGAAGCCGAAGATCCGCTCGGTGCGGGGGCGCTCCCAGATCAGCGAGTCGAAGGGCGAGAGCAGCGTCGTGCGGTGGCGCCCGCGCGCGGGGGCCGCCAGGGCGGCCGGGTCGGCCCAGGCGGGCCTGCCCCAGCCCTCGACCTCCACCGGGACCAGCCCGGAGTCCGCGATCACCGCGTCGAACTGGTCGTTCTTCAGGCGGTGGTAGTCCGCGATGTCGCTACGGGTGCCGACGCCCAGGGACTGCCCCGCGAGCGTGACGAGGCGGCGCAGGCACTCGGTGTCGCTCAGTTCGTCGTGCAGCAGCGCGTCCGGGACGGCCCGCTCCGGCAGGTCGTAGACCCGCTTCCAGCCGCGGCGCTCGGTGCAGACCACCTCGCCGATGTCGAGCAGCCACTCCACCGCGATCTTGGTCTCGGACCACTCGAACCACTCCCCGCCGTTCTTCGCGCCGCCCAGCTCGGTGGAGGTGAGCGGGCCGTCCGCGCGCAGCCGGTCCAGGACCGTCTTCGTCGAGCGTTCCTTGTCCGCCAGGACGTGCCAGCGGTGTCCCTTGGCGCGGCGGGCCCGGCGGCGGAAGGCGAAGTGCGGCCACTCCTCGATGGGCAGGATGCAGGCCGCGTGGGACCAGTACTCGAAGGCGTGGTTCCCCGACCAGTACGAGGCCTCCACCGCCGGGCGGCCGACCGCGCCCAGGCGCGCGTACGGGATCAGCTCGTGCGAGCGGGCCAGCACCGAGATGGTGTCCAGCTGTACGGCGCCCAGGTGGCGCAGGACGCCCCGCACCCCGCCCTTGCGGTCGGGGGCGCCGAGGAACCCCTGCGCGCGCAGGGCGATCCGGCGGGCTTCGGCGGCGGACAGCGACACGGTGGCGGAGGTCATGCCCCGCAGCCTAGGGCGAGGCACCGACAACGCCGCCGGGCGGCGGGGGAACGAGCGGCCGTCAGGCGTCCCGGCGGGGAGCGGGCAGGTACGGCAGCCGCGAGGGCAGGCCCAGGTCGGAGGGGAGCAGCGCGCCGATCCAGCAGTCCCGCAGGGTCTCGCGGTGCTCCATGCCCGCGCGGTGCACGCCCTCGACGATGAAGCCGGCCTTCTCGGCGACGGCCCGGGAGGCGGTGTTGCCGACGCCGGCCCGCCAGATCAGCCGCAGGCAGCCGACGTCCGTGAAGGCCCAGCGGGCCACGGCCCGGACCGCCTCGGTCATGTAGCCCTTGCCGCGGTGCCCCGGGGCCGTCCAGTAGCCGATCTCGTGCGCGAAGTCGCCCCGGCGGTGGACGCCGACGGCGGCGACGAGGGGGCCGTCGGCCCCGAGCCGGACGGTGAAGTTGTACTCGGTGTCCTCGAGCCAGCCGCGCGGCGCCGTCTCCGTGACGAAGGTTTCGGCCTCCGGCAGCCCGTACGGCACCGGGACCGCTATCCAGTGCTGGATGGCCGGGTCCTGGCAGGCGGCGTGCATCTCGGCGATGTCGGAGGGCAGGTACGGGCGCACCGTCAGGCGCTCGGTGATCAACGTGCGGGGTTCCATGCCGGAATTCTGCGGGGCCGGGGGCCACCGGGCGAACAGTTTTCGCCCCACACCGGCACCTTCCGTGCTCCTTGTCCGTTCTCCTTGCGGGTGCCAGCCGCCCTGCGGATACGGCGGACCTCCCGGCGTGACCACGTCCTCGCTTACGATGGCCGTTGCGGTGGGGTCCACCTGCCGTGCCCGTGTACGAACAGTGCCCAGGCCCGACCGGCAAGGAGACAAACCTCGGTGTCCGTCTTCAACAAGCTCATGCGTGCAGGCGAAGGCAAGATCCTGCGCAAACTGCACCGCATCGCGGACCAGGTCAACTCCATCGAAGAGGACTTCGTCAACCTCTCCGACGCCGAGTTGCGGGCGCTCACGGATGAGTACAAGCAGCGCTTCCAGGACGGCGAGAGCCTGGACGACCTGCTGCCCGAGGCCTTCGCCACGGTGCGCGAGGCCGCCAAGCGCGTCCTCGGCCAGCGGCACTACGACGTCCAGATCATGGGCGGTGCCGCACTCCACCTCGGCTACGTGGCCGAGATGAAGACCGGTGAGGGCAAGACCCTCGTCGGCACCCTGCCCGCGTACCTGAACGCGATGTCCGGCAAGGGCGTCCACCTGATCACGGTGAACGACTACCTCGCCGAGCGCGACTCCGAGATGATGGGCCGCGTCCACAAGTTCCTCGGTCTCGAGGTCGGCTGCATCCTGGCGAACATGTCGCCCGCGCAGCGCCGCGAGCAGTACAACGCGGACATCACCTACGGCACGAACAACGAGTTCGGCTTCGACTACCTGCGCGACAACATGGCGTGGTCGAAGGACGAGCTGGTCCAGCGCGGCCACAACTTCGCCGTGGTCGACGAGGTCGACTCGATCCTGGTCGACGAGGCCCGTACGCCGCTGATCATCTCCGGCCCGGCCGACCAGGCCACCAAGTGGTACGGCGACTTCGCGAAGCTGGTGACGCGCCTGAAGAAGGGCGAGCCCGGCCAGCCCCTCAAGGGCATCGAGGAGACCGGCGACTACGAGGTCGACGAGAAGAAGCGCACCGTCGCCATCCACGAGGCGGGTGTCGCCAAGGTCGAGGACTGGCTCGGCATCGACAACCTCTACGAGTCGGTGAACACCCCGCTCGTCGGGTACCTGAACAACGCCCTGAAGGCCAAGGAGCTGTTCAAGAACGACAAGGACTACGTCGTCATCGACGGCGAGGTCATGATCGTCGATGAGCACACCGGCCGTATCCTCGCGGGCCGCCGCTACAACGAGGGCATGCACCAGGCGATCGAGGCGAAGGAAGGGGTGGACATCAAGGACGAGAACCAGACCCTCGCCACGATCACCCTGCAGAACTTCTTCCGCCTGTACTCGAAGCTGTCGGGCATGACCGGTACGGCCATGACCGAGGCCGCCGAGTTCCACCAGATCTACAAGCTCGGCGTCGTGCCGATCCCGACCAACCGGGACATGGTCCGCAAGGACCAGGCCGACCTGATCTACCGCACCGAGGTCGCCAAGTTCGCCGCGGTCGTCGACGACATCGCGGAGAAGCACGAGAAGGGCCAGCCGATCCTGGTCGGCACCACCTCGGTCGAGAAGTCCGAGTACCTCTCGCAGCAGCTCTCCAAGCGCGGCATCCCGCACGAGGTGCTCAACGCGAAGCAGCACGAGCGCGAGGCCTCGATCGTCGCCCAGGCCGGTCGCCGCGGCGCCGTCACGGTCGCCACGAACATGGCCGGCCGCGGTACCGACATCAAGCTCGGCGGCAACCCGGACGACCTCGCCGAGGCCGAGCTGCGCCAGCAGGGCCTGGACCCGGAGGAGCACATCGAGGAGTGGGCACACGCCCTGCCCGCGGCGCTCACCAAGGCCGAGGCGGCCGTCAAGGCCGAATTCGAAGAGGTCAAGGAGCTCGGCGGCCTGTACGTCCTCGGCACCGAGCGGCACGAGTCGCGCCGCATCGACAACCAGCTGCGCGGCCGCTCCGGCCGTCAGGGCGACCCGGGCGAGTCCCGCTTCTACCTGTCGCTGGGCGACGACCTGATGCGTCTGTTCAAGGCGCAGATGGTCGAGCGCGTCATGGCGATGGCGAACGTGCCGGACGACGTGCCGATCGAGAACAAGATGGTGACCCGGGCGATCGCGTCCGCGCAGTCGCAGGTCGAGACCCAGAACTTCGAGACGCGCAAGAACGTCCTGAAGTACGACGAGGTCCTGAACAACCAGCGTGAGGTCATCTACCGCGAGCGCCGCCGCGTGCTCGAGGGCGAGGACCTGCAGGACCAGGTCCGTCACATGATGGACGACACCATCGACGCCTACATCACGGCGGAGACGGTCGAGGGCTTCGCCGAGGAGTGGGACCTGGAGCGCCTGTGGGGCGCCTTCAAGCAGCTCTACCCGATCAAGGTGACGGTGGAGGAGCTGGAAGAGGCCGCGGGCGACCGCGCCGGGATCACCGCCGAGTTCATCGCGGAGTCCGTCAAGGACGACATCCACGAGCAGTACGAGGCCCGCGAGGCGCAGCTCGGCTCCGACATCATGCGCGAGCTGGAGCGGCGCGTGGTGCTGTCGGTGCTGGACCGCAAGTGGCGCGAGCACCTGTACGAGATGGACTACCTGCAGGAGGGCATCGGCCTGCGGGCGATGGCCCAGAAGGACCCGCTGGTCGAGTACCAGCGCGAGGGCTTCGACATGTTCAACGCCATGCAGGACGGCATCAAGGAAGAGTCCGTCGGCTACCTGTTCAACCTGGAGGTCCAGGTCGAGCAGCAGGTCGAGGAGCTGCCGGTGCAGGACGCGGCGCCGTCCCTGACGAAGCCGGAGATCCGGGCCAAGGGTCTGGACGCGCCGCAGCGGCCGGACCGGCTCCACTTCTCCGCCCCGACGGTGGACGGGGAGGGCGGCGTGGTCGAGGGCGACTTCGACTCCGACGGCGCCGAGGGCTCCGGCGACGGCATGACCCGGGCGGAGCGCCGCAAGGCGCAGAAGGCGTCCGGCGGGCGTCGCCGCAAGAAGTAACCCCCTTCGGGGACCCCGTCCGGGGCCGGGCACCGCGGTTCGCGGGTGTCCGGCCCCGGACGCGTTTCCGGGGCCGGGCGGCGGGCCGGGCGGCGCCTTGGACGGCGGGCCGGGGGAGGCCGTCACGGGCGAGGTGGTCACGGGTGTGGTGGTCACGGCCGGGGGCCCGCCACTTCCACGGCCGCGCAGCGCCAGCGCAGGTCGGGGCCCTGTTCCAGGCGGAAGGCCATGGCGGTGACGCGGTCGCCGGTCGCGATGCGGGCGAAGGCCTCGATCACGCCCGGGCCCGGGTGGAAGCGGCCGCACTGGCGCAGGACCGGGCGCAGGTGGTCCCGGTAGGCGCCCGCCGGGGCGGCCAGGGTGACCAGCTGCTCGTACGCGGGGCCCACGGTGTGCCCGAGCAGGGAGTGGACCGGCCGCTGGCCGCTGAGGACCGCCAGGAGCCGTTCGGCGAACCAGTGGTGCGGGCCGGGCCGAGCGCCGCGGGGCGGGCTCGGCGGGCGGCGCTGGTCGTGGCGGCCCGCGGGCCGGGTGGTGCTCCGCGTGCTGGTCATGGCGCATCCCCGAAGAGGCCGGGCCCGGCGGTACCGGGCGGTAACTTGGTTGGGAGACCTTCTACGGGCGCCGCGCCGGGCTCCGCAACGGCCCCGCGGCCCGGAGCCCGGCGCGGACGGGGTTCGCCTATCAGGGGCGCCCCGGCGCGGCCCGGCCCCGGGCCGCGGCCGCGCGCCCCCTCGGCGCGTGGACGCGCCCGGCCCCGCGGGCGGCACCCCGAAGGGGGACCGGGCCCTGCGCCGGACGGAGTCCGGCGGGAAGTGCCCCGGGGCCGCCGGGTTCGGGCCCGGCGGTCGTATCCTGAGGGCGTTTCCGACTACCGAAAGCAGCCGGCCATGCGTGTGTACGTCCCCCTGACCCTCCCCGGGCTCGCCGAGGCGCACAAGGCGGGCGAGCTGGGCCCCGCCCCGCTGCGCGCGTACGCCGTCACGCCCGGCCTGCGCGAGTGGTACGTCTCGGACGACATCGAGGAGCTGGAGTACGCCGCCCTGAACCGGGCCGCGATCGCCTCCCTGCGGCTGATCGCCGAGGACTCCGCCGCCCCGCGCAAGCGGGTCGTCGTGGCGCTCGACGTCGACGACAAGGCCGCCGCCGCGATCCCCGGCGTGGACGAGGCGACCCTGGGGCAGGTGTCCCTGGCCGCCACCGTGCGCCTCGCCGTGGCCGCCGCGGTGCACGTGGACGCCGAGGACGCCGAGGCCGACGTGCGCGCCGCCGCGGCCGCCGTGGCCGCCGCGGACGCGGGTGACGACGACGCGCAGTTCACCGTGGACGGCGCCGAGGACCACGACCTGCTGTGGTTCGGGGTACAGGAGATCCCGGGGCTGCTCACGTGACCGGCGCGGGCGATGGCACGGACGGCGCGGACGACATAGCCGTGGCCGAGGTGGCCGAGGTGGCCGAGGTGGCCGAGGTGACCACGGCGACCGGTGCGCACATCGTGTGGGACTGGAACGGGACCCTCCTCCACGACCTCGACGCCATCATGGCCGCGACGAACGCCTCCTTCGCCGAGCTGGGCTTCGCGCCGATCACCGTCGAGCGCTACCGCGAGCTGTACGTCGTCCCCGTGCCGCAGTTCTACGCACGGCTCATGGGGCGGGTGCCCACGGACGCCGAGTGGCTGGTCATGGACGCGACGTTCCACCGGCACTACTGGGCCGTGGCCGAGGACGCCGGGCTGGCCGAGGGCGCGCGCGAGCTGCTGGACGGCTGGCGGACGGCCGGGCTCACCCAGTCCCTGCTGTCCCTCGCGCCCCACGAGAAGCTGGTGCCCCTGGTCCAGCGGCACGGCATCCACGGACACTTCCTGCGCGTCGACGGACGCGTCGGGCCCTCGCACACCTCGAAGGCCGGGCACCTCGTACGCCATATGGCGGCCATGAAGGGGACGGGGGTGACGGCCACCCGTACGGTCCTCATCGGCGACGCCGTGGACGACGCCCTGGCGGCCGCTCACGTGGGCGCGCTGGCCGTGCTCTACACCGGCGGCTCGCACAGTCGCCGCAGTCTGGAATCAGCCGGAGTACCGGTCGTGGACACGCTGGCGGAGGCGGTCCGGACAGCTCGCGAATTGGCTGGATAACAGCGTTTGAGACGCCGACGAAGGGCCCCCGCACGCGCGAGGGGCCCGCGTCGCTGTCCAGAGTGTCAAAGTTCCACCCCCGGATTTGTACACAAGCCGCTCGTGACGCGCCCGGGGTGAGGCGAGATAGCCTAGTACCCGTGATCAGCCCGATAGTCCTCGGAGGCACTGGAGCCTCCGGCACTCGCCCGGCGCACTTCCGTGCCCGGGCCATCGCTGATCCCCGCCGCCGGGGCCCGTGGCCGAGAATGGCCCGTTCCGCCCCGCCCGGCTCCCACGACGGCATAGCGTCGATCCCGACCGGACTTCCCGACGGACTTCCCGCCTCGCGGCGCTACGTCATCCCTTCCTTCACCACCTACGTCACGCAATGGCGCGCGACAGGAGCCAGAGGACATGCAGACCAAGCTGGACGAAGCAAAGGCCGAGCTGCTCGCACGGGCGGCCCGGGTAGCTGAGAACAGCCCGGCCGGGGGGCTACTTCCGACTGGGTCCGGGGTAGGTGAGGGTCCCGACCGGGACATGACGCTCTCCTACCTCCAGCGCTACTACCTGCACACCGCACCCGAGGACCTCACCGACCGGGACCCGGTCGACGTCTTCGGCGCCGCGCTCTCCCACTACCGGCTCGCCGAGAACCGGCCACAGGGCACGGCCAGCGTGCGCGTCCACACCCCCACGGTCGAGGAGAACGGCTGGACCTCCAGCCACTCGGTCGTCGAGGTGGTCACCGACGACATGCCCTTCCTCGTCGACAGCGTCACCAACGAGCTGTCCCGCCAGGGCCGCGGGATCCACGTCGTGATCCACCCGCAGGTCGTGGTCCGCCGTGACGTCACCGGCAAGCTGATCGAGATCCTCGGTCCCGACTGCGCCCACCCGTCGCCCGACCGCCACCCCTCAACGAGTCCCTCCGGGACGCCCGACGTCTTCGGCCCCGCCACCGCGCGCCCCCACGACTCCCTCGTCGAGTCCTGGATCCACGTCGAGATCGACCGCGAGACCGACCGCGCCGACCTCAAGCAGATCACCGCCGATCTGCTCCGCGTCCTGTCCGACGTCCGCGAGGCCGTCGAGGACTGGGAGAAGATGCGGGACGCGGCCCGCCGCCTCGCCGAGGAGCTGCCCGGCGAGCCCACCGCGCCCGACCTGCGCGAACACGAGCTGGACGAGGCCCGGGAGCTGCTGCGCTGGCTGGCCGGCGACAACTTCACCTTCCTCGGGTACCGCGAGTACACCCTCGTCGACGGGGACGCGCTGGCCGCCGTACCCGGCACCGGTCTCGGCATCCTGCGCTCCGACCCGCACCACAGCGGCAAGGACGACGGCCACCCGGTCTCGCCGTCGTTCAACCGGCTGCCCGCCGACGCCCGTGCCAAGGCGCGCGAGCACAAGCTGCTGGTGCTGACCAAGGCCAACAGCCGCTCCACCGTGCACCGCCCGTCCTACCTGGACTACGTCGGCGTCAAGAAGTTCGACGCCGAGGGCAACGTCGTCGGCGAGCGCCGCTTCCTCGGCCTGTTCTCCTCGGCCGCCTACACCGAGTCCGTGCGCCGCGTCCCGGTGATCCGCCGCAAGGTCGTCGAGGTCCTGGAGGCCGCCGGCTTCGCGCCGAGCAGCCACGACGGCCGCGACCTGCTCCAGATCCTGGAGACCTACCCGCGCGACGAGCTGTTCCAGACCCCGGTCGACCAGCTGCGCGCCATCGCCACCTCGGTCCTCTACCTCCAGGAACGCCGCCGGCTGCGGCTGTACCTGCGCCAGGACGAGTACGGGCGCTACTACTCGGCCCTGGTCTACCTGCCCCGCGACCGCTTCACCACCGGCGTCCGGCTGCGCCTGATGGACATCCTGAAGGAGGAGCTCGGCGGCATCAGCGTCGACTTCACCGCCTGGAACACCGAGTCGATCCTCTCCCGCATCCACTTCGTCGTCCGCGTCCCGCAGGGCACCGAACTGCCCGCGCTCACCGACGCCGACGTCGAGCGCATCGAGGCCCGCCTGGTCGAGGCCGCCCGCTCCTGGGCCGACGGCTTCGCCGAGGCGCTGACCGCCGAGTGCGGCGAGGAGCGCGCCGCCGAGCTGCTGCGCCGCTACGCCGGCGCCTTCTCCGAGGGCTACAAGGCCGACCACTCGCCGCGCGCCGCCGTCGCCGACCTGGTCCGCCTGGAGCGGCTGTCCGCCAGCTCCAGCGACTTCGACCTCTCGCTGTACGAGCCGGTCGGCGCGGGCCCCGGCGAGCGCCGCTTCAAGATCTACCGCCAGGGCGAGCAGGTCTCCCTGTCCGCCGTGCTCCCGGTCCTGCAGCGCCTCGGCGTCGAGGTCACCGACGAGCGGCCGTACGAGCTGCGCTGCGCCGACCGCACGCACGCCTGGATCTACGACTTCGGCCTGCGCCTGCCCGCCTCCGCGGGCAACGGGGACCAGGTCGGGGACGCCCGCGAGCGCTTCCAGAACGCCTTCGCCGCGGTCTGGCAGGGCGACGCGGAGAACGACAACTTCAACACCCTGGTGCTGAGCGCCGGGCTCACCTGGCGGCAGGCCGTCGTCCTGCGCGCGTACGCGAAGTACCTGCGCCAGGCCGGTTCCACCTTCAGCCAGGACTACATGGAGGACACCCTCCGCAACAACGTCCACACCACCCGGCTGCTGGTCTCGCTCTTCGAGGCGCGGATGTCGCCCGGCCGCCAGGCCGCGGGCACCGAGCTGATCGACGCGATGCTGGAGGAGCTGGAAGGCGCCCTGGACCAGGTCGCCTCGCTGGACGAGGACCGCATCCTGCGGGCCTTCCTCACCCTCATCAAGGCCACCCTGCGGACCAACTTCTTCCAGCACACCAGCACGGGCGCGCCGCACGCGTACGTGTCGATGAAGTTCGACCCGCAGGCCATCCCGGACCTCCCCGCGCCCCGCCCGGCGTACGAGATCTGGGTCTACTCGCCCCGCGTGGAGGGCGTCCACCTGCGCTTCGGCAAGGTCGCCCGAGGGGGTCTGCGCTGGTCCGACCGGCGCGAGGACTTCCGTACGGAGATCCTCGGCCTGGTCAAGGCGCAGATGGTCAAGAACACCGTCATCGTGCCGGTCGGCGCCAAGGGCGGCTTCGTCGCCAAGAACCTGCCCGACCCGTCGGTGGACCGCGACGCGTGGCTCGCCGAGGGCATCGCCTCGTACAAGATCTTCATCTCGGCGCTGCTCGACATCACCGACAACCTCGTCGGCGGCGAGGTCGTGCCCCCCAAGGACGTGGTCCGCCACGACGAGGACGACACCTACCTCGTCGTCGCCGCCGACAAGGGCACCGCGACCTTCTCCGACATCGCCAACGCCGTCGCCGAGTCCTACGGCTTCTGGCTCGGCGACGCCTTCGCCTCGGGCGGCTCGGCCGGTTACGACCACAAGGGCATGGGCATCACCGCCCGTGGCGCGTGGGAGTCCGTCAAGCGGCACTTCCGCGAGCTGGGCCACGACACCCAGACCGAGGACTTCACCACGGTCGGCGTCGGCGACATGTCCGGTGACGTCTTCGGCAACGGCATGCTGCTCTCCGAGCACATCCGCCTGGTCGCCGCCTTCGACCACCGGCACATCTTCATCGACCCGAACCCGGACGCGGCCACCTCGTACGCCGAGCGCCGCCGCCTGTTCGACCTGCCGCGCTCCTCGTGGGCCGACTACGACACCTCGCTGCTCTCCGCGGGCGGTGGCATCCACCCCCGCACCGCGAAGGCGATCCCCGTCACCGCGCAGATGCGCCAGGCCCTCGGCATCGAGGCCGGCATCAGCAAGATGACCCCGGCCGAGCTGATGCAGGCGGTCCTCAAGGCCCCGGTCGACCTGCTGTGGAACGGCGGCATCGGTACGTACGTCAAGGCGACGGCCGAGACCCACGCCGACGTCGGCGACAAGGCGAACGACGCCATCCGCGTCGACGGCCAGGACGTACGCGCCAAGGTCATCGGCGAGGGCGGCAACCTCGGCCTGACCCAGCTGGGCCGGATCGAATTCGCCCGTCTCGGCGCGGGCGGCGAGGGCGGCAAGATCAACACCGACGCCATCGACAACAGCGCCGGCGTGGACACCTCCGACCACGAGGTGAACATCAAGATCCTGCTGAACGCGGTGGTCTCCGACGGGGACATGACCGTCAAGCAGCGCAACACCCTGCTCGCCGCGATGACCGACGAGGTCGGCCACCTCGTGCTGCGCAACAACTACGCGCAGAACGTGGCGCTGGCCAACGGCGCCGCCCAGGCGCCCAGCCTGCTCCACGCCCAGCAGCGCTTCATGCGCCGCCTCGGCCGCGACGGACTGCTCGACCGGGCGCTGGAGTTCCTGCCCAACGACCGGCAGATCCGCGA
This sequence comes from Streptomyces sp. NPDC002138, assembly GCF_040296485.1. NCBI lineage: Bacteria > Bacillati > Actinomycetota > Actinomycetes > Kitasatosporales > Streptomycetaceae > Streptomyces > Streptomyces sp. NPDC002138. Next base: position 14,421 of record NZ_JBEOXE010000058.1, read on the forward strand.
GCTGCTGAACAACGGCAAGGGCCTGACCCAGCCGGAGCTGGCCGTCCTGTTCGCCTACACCAAGATCACGGCGGCGGACGAGCTGATCGGCACCGTGCTGCCGGACGACCCCTACCTGCGCCGCCTGCTGCACATGTACTTCCCGGCCGCCCTGCGCGAGAAGTTCCCCGAGCAGATCGAGGCGCACGCGCTGCGCCGCGAGATCATCACCACGATCCTGGTCAACGACACCGTCAACAGCGGTGGCTCGACCTTCCTGCACCGGCTCCGCGAGGAGACCGGGGCCTCCCTGGAGGAGATCGTCCGGGCCCAGCTCTCGGCCCGCGAGATCTTCGGCCTGGCCGAGGTGTGGGACGCGGTCGAGGCGCTGGACAACAAGGTCGCGGCCGACGTGCTGACCCGGATCCGGCTGCACTCGCGACGGCTGGTCGAGCGCGGTACCCGCTGGCTGCTCAACAACCGGCCGCAGCCGCTCCAGATCACCGAGACCATCGCCTTCTTCGGCGAGCGGGTCACGCAGGTCTGGTCGGAGCTGCCCAAGCTGGTGCGCGGCGCCGACCTGGAGTGGTACGCCTCGATCGTGGACGAGCTGACCGAGGCGGGCGTCCCGGAGGAGCTGGCGGCCAAGGTCGCCGGATTCTCCTCGGCCTTCCCGACGCTCGACGTCGTCGCGATCGCGGACCGCACGGGCATCGACCCGCTGGGCGTGGCCGAGGTCTACTACGACCTCGCCGACCGGCTGGACATCACCCAGCTCATGGACCGGATCATCGAGCTGCCGCGGTCCGACCGCTGGCAGTCCATGGCCCGCGCCTCCATCCGCGAGGACCTGTTCGCCGCGCACGCGGCGCTGACCGCCGACGTGCTGGCGGTCGGCAACGGTTCCTCCACTCCCGAGCAGCGCTTCAAGGCGTGGGAGGAGAAGAACGCGGCGATCATCGGGCGCGCCCGGACGACCCTGGACGAGATCAAGGGTTCGGACGACTTCGACCTGGCGAACCTGTCGGTGGCGATGCGGACGATGCGGTCGCTGCTGCGGGCGCACGCCTGAGCCGTACGCCCGGGCCGTCCGCCCGGGCCGTACGCCGGCCATGAGTGACGGGGAGGGCCCCGGGACCGGAATCCGGTCCCGGGGCCCTCCCCGTTCGATGGGCGCCTCGCGCGCGCCTACTGCTTGCCGAACTCTTCGTAGGCGTCGCAGACCTCCTGCGTCGGCCCGTCCATCCGCAGCACGCCGTGCTCCAGCCACAGGACGCGGTCGCAGGTCTCGCGGATGGTGCCGATGCCGTGGCTGACGAGGAAGACGGTGCCCGCCGTCTTGCGCAGCTCCTCGATCCGCTTCTGGCTGCGCCGCTGGAAGGCGGCGTCACCGGTGGCGAGGGCCTCGTCGATCATCAGGACGTCGTGGTCCTTGGCGGCGGCGATGGAGAACCGCAGGCGCGCGCCCATGCCGGAGGAGTAGGTGCGCATCGGCAGCGAGATGAAGTCGCCCTTCTCGTTGATCCCCGAGAAGTCGACGATGCCCTGGTAGCGCTCCTGGACCTGCTGCTTGGACATGCCCATGGCCAGGCCGCCGAGGATGACGTTGCGCTCGCCGGTCAGGTCGTTCATCAGCGCCGCGTTCACGCCGAGCAGCGAGGGCTGGCCGTGGGAGAAGATCCGGCCGCTCTCCACGGGCTGGAGGCCCGCGATGGCCGAGAGCAGCGTGGACTTGCCGGAGCCGTTGGTGCCGATCAGGCCGATGGCCTCGCCCTTGTACGCGATGAAGGACACCCCGCGGACGGCGTGCACCTCGCGGATGCCGGGCTTCGGCTTCTTGCGGTTGAAGATCCGGCTGAGCGCGGCGGTGGCGCTGCCGCGGCCGGCTCCGGTGCCGACGATCCGGTAGGTGACGTGGACGTTGTCCGCGATCACGGTGGGGACGCGGGTGTCGGCGGTGGCGGTTGCGGGTGCCGGCGCGGATCCGGGTGCGGACCTGGGTGCGGGGGTGCTGGTGGGGGTCGTCGTCGTGTCAGCCACGGCCGTACTCCTCCTCGGCCTTCCAGAAGTAGATGAAGCCGCCGATGCCGACGACGAGGGCCCAGCCGATGGCGATCAGCCAGACGTGGTGCGGGAGGGACGAGGCCTTGGTGCTGTCGATCAGCGCGTACCGCATCAGGTCGATGTAGACGGCGGCCGGGTTCGTCTGGAGCATCGTCATCACCCAGTGCGGCAGGTGATCCTTCTTCAGCATGTCGCTGATGCTCCACATGACGCCGGAGGAGTACATCCAGGTGCGCAGGATGAACGGCATCAGCTGGCTGACGTCCGGGTTCTTGCTGCCGAGCCGGGCCATGATCATGGCGCAGCCCGCGCAGAAGACGGCCATCAGGAACAGCGTGGGGAAGACCAGGAACCAGTGCAGGGTCGGCAGCTGGCCGAAGCAGACCAGCAGGACGACCAGGGCGCCCATGGTGACGAGCAGCTGCTGGAAGAGCTGGATCACGCTGGACAGGGGCAGGCTCGCGCGGGGGAAGTGCAGGGCCCGGACCAGGCCGAGGTTGCTGTGGACCGCGCGGGTGCCGGCGTTGACGGAGGTGCCGATGAAGTCCCAGACGAAGACGCCCGTGATCAGGAACGGGACGTAGTCCGTGACGCCGCGGCTGGCCTTCATGATGATGCCGAAGATGAAGTAGTACACGGCCGCGTTCAGCAGCGGGGTGACCAGGTGCCAGACCTGTCCGAGCTTCGCTGTGCTGTACGTCGCCGACATCCGGGCGGTCGCGTACGACATGACGAAGTGGCGGCGCTGCCAGAGTTGCCCGACGTACGCGGGCAGGGAGGGGCGGGCACCGCTGAGGGTCAGGCCGTGGGCCGCCGCCAACGCGTCGATGTCGGGCTGGGGCGCCGGGGGTTTGGCCAGGGTCGTGGTCACGGAGGGTCGCTTTCGCCGGGGTCCGGGGCGTCGCGCACGATGGGACGGGGCCGTATCGTCGCTACGGCGAGGTTAGGGGGCGGCGGGACGGAACGCAACCGTATCGTCGTGACGGGTCCGGGGCGGCCTGCGCGGCTATGCTCCCTGTATGACCACAGACCCCGCCGCGCCTGTAGCCACCCCTGCCTCCGCACCTGTCTCGGCCCCCGTCTCGGCCCCCGCCTCCGTCGGCGCGGGCCGTCGGCGGGCGCCTGCCGGGGCCGCGGTCCTGCGGGAGGACGTGACCGAGGCGATCCGGGCGGCGGTGCTGGAGGAGCTGGCGGCGGTCGGGTTCGCGCGGATGTCGATCGAGGGGATCGCGCGGCGGGCGGGGGTCGGCAAGACGGCCGTCTACCGGCGCTGGAAGTCCAAGCTGCACCTGGTGCTGGATCTGGTGGCGGCCTTCGCCGTCGACGGGCTGCCGGTGCCGGCCACGGGGTCGCTGTACGGGGATGTGCGGGCGCTGCTCGAGGTCATGTCCCACGTGCTGCGGCACCCCGTCGCGTCGGCCGTCATTCCCGACCTGCTGGTCGAGGCGGCGCGGAATCCGGAGATCGCGGCGGCGGTGCGGGGGGCGTTGCTGGACGGGCAGCGGCGGCTGGCCGAGGGGATCGTGTCGGAGGCCGTGGCGCGGGGGGAGCTTGCGGAGGGGGCGGACCCTGAGCGGGCGCTCGATCTGGCGATCGGGCCGTTGTACTGGCGGGTGGTGGTCGTGAGCGGTGCCGCTCCGCGGGGGTACCTGGATTCCCTGGCCGCGTCGGTGGTGGCGGGCCTCAAGGCCTGACCCCTGCGGGGGTGGGGCCCTGCGGGCGCGCTCGCCCTCCGGGGGCGCCTCAATCGCCGGCGAGGCTTGATTTGCCCCCTGGCGCCGGTGGTGCGCTGCGGGTGCGTGTGCCCTCCGGGGGCGCCTCAATCGCCGGCGAGGCTTGATTTGCCCCCCTGGCGCCGGTGGTGCCCTCCGGGGGCGCCTCAAACGCCGGCGGGGCCGATGTGGCCGCCCGGGGCAAAATCAGCCTGCCCGGCGTTTGAGGGCCCGCCGGAGGCGAGGCGGGGTCGCAGGTGGCTGCGGCGCGGGGGCAAATTCAGCTGCCCGGCGTTTGGGGGCTCGGGCTATGGCCAGAGGGGGGACGTCGGGACCAGGGCGGGGGCTGCCGGGGTGGGGTGGCGGGCTTCCAGGGGGGTGACCGGGGGGTGCGGGGTCGGGTCGTTCAGGAAGACGTGGCGGACCACGCGCTCCGCCGCGTGACCGTCGTCATGTGTGGAGAAACGGGCCCGGAACGCCGCCCGCAGCTGCGCCGAGCGCGAGCCCCGCCAGTGCCCGGTGGCGAAGATGTCCACCAGCTCGTCCTCGGTCCGGGCGATCGCCCCCGGGGGAAAGGCCCGCAGGTCGAAGTACGTGCCGCGCGAGGCCTCGTAGGCCTCCCAGTCGTCCGCGTGGATCACGATCGGCCGGTCCAGCGCCGCGTAGTCGAACATCAGGGACGAGTAGTCCGTCACCAATGCGTCCGACGCCAGGCAGAGTTCCTCCACCGACGGGTGGCCGCTCACGTCCAGCAGCCGCGGGTGCCGCTCCCACGACGGCGGCGCGTCCGCGTACGTCAGGTGCGTGCGCACCAGGATCGTGAAGCGGGGCCCGAGGTCGCGCAGCACCCGCTCGAAGTCCAGGTGCTCCGGCCGGCTGCGCCGGTAGTCGCGGTGCGTGGGCGCGTACAGGACCGCCGTGGAGCCCGCCGGGATGCCGAGGCGTTCGCGCAGGTCCAGGACCTCGGCCGGGCCGGCCCGGTGGAAGACGTCGTTGCGCGGGTAGCCGTACTCCAGCGTCGTGTACGAGGACGGCAGCGCCTTCTCCCACACCAGGGTGGAATGCCGGTTGGCGGAGAGCAGGTAGTCCCACTGGTCGGCGCCCCGCAGCAGGCCCGCGAAATCGGTGGTCGGGGTGGCCGCCGGGCGGTCCTGGAGGTCCAGGCCCACCCGCTTGAGCGGGGTGCCGTGCTGGGTCTGCACCAGGATCTGCCCCGGCCGCTTGACCAGGGCGCGCTCGAAGTTGACGTTCGTGACCAGATACGTCGCCCGGGCCAGCGCCGTCCAGTAGGCCGCCGAGCCGGGCCGCAGCGCGGCCGTCTCCTTCGGCAGGGTCGCCGCGTGCGCCGGATCGCAGATCCACGCGGTGCGCGTGCCGGGCACGAGCTCGCGCAGCTTCGCCTCGATCGCGGCCGGGTTGCAGGCGTAGCCGCCGTGCCAGTACGCGCTGAACACCGCCAGGTCGGGCCGCAGCGGCAGCAGCCGCTGGATCCGGTAGTGGCAGCGCAGGGCGCTCTCGCGCAGCCCCCGCCAGGCGCCCCTCGCGCCCCGCCCGAGCCGCAGGGCGGTGGCGCGCAGCGCGGAGGCCAGCCCGTACGCGCGCCGGACCCCCAGCCGCATCAGGGTGTGCCGCAGCCGGTCGGTCCGGGACAGGGACACCGGCTGCGCGTCGGAGCGCACCGGGACCCGGTAGCGGCGCAGCAGGGCGGCCGCGCGCCGGAAGAACTCCGGCCGGGCGGCGCGCGGGAGGCGGCGCGGATCGGCGTACAGGGCGCAGAAGTGCTCGGCCATCCGACGGTGTACGACGGCCCGCCAGCGGTCGAGCTCCGGGCGGGTGCCGAGGTAGGCGAACACCCGGTCGTACTGGTCGAAGATGTCGAGGTGGCGCCGGCTGGAGGTGGTCAGGATCGAGCCGGTGCGGCGCTGGCGGTAGTGCACGCACACCCGGTCCAGGACGGCGACGGACTCGGCGGCCAGCAGGGCCGGATAGGTCCACGGGGTGTCCTCGTAGAACCCGGGCGGGAAGGTGAGGCCCTCGCGCTCCACGAACTCCCGGCGGTACGTCTTGTTCCACACCACCATCAGCATCCCGAGCAGCGCCGGGCGGTCGGCGAGCCGGAAGCTGGCCGGGCCGTCCTCGCGCAGGCGGTGGGCGAGCCGGTTGCGGGTGGTCTCGCCGGTCCAGAAGGTGCGCGCGTAGTCGTAGACCAGGACATCGGGGGAGCCGGTGGCCTTCAGCCGGTCGGCGATGGCCTGCAGGGCGCCGGGGGCCAGGGTGTCGTCACCGTCGAGGAAGACCAGGTAGTCGCCGGTGGCCCGGGCCAGGCCCGCGTTGCGGGCCGGGCCCAGACCGGCGTTGTGCGCCAGGTGCACGGGGGTGACCCGGGGGTCGCGGGCCGCGTACTCGTCGATGATCCGGCCGCAGGCGTCCGGGGAGGCGTCGTCCACCGCGATCAGTTCCAGATCCGGGTACGACTGGGACAGCACCGAGTCCAGCCCCTCCTGGAGGTACGCCTGGACCTTGTACGCGGGCACGATGACGCTGAACCGGGGCACGGCACATCCATGGGTCGGCGCGGGCATATTGCCCAGCAACCCCCGGGGTCGTGATCGGGTTACGCGAGCCGTGGCATTCGGGTTACCCAGCGTCAACGCAGCACGTCAACGCGGCGATTCGCGCTCCGCGACCACTCGATCCCGGTCGGCGGCCACCCGGTCCCACGCGGAAATCACTTGATCGCGCCCGCCATCACCCCCGACACGAACTGCCGCTGGAACGCGAAGAACACGGCCAGCGGGATCACCATCGACAGGAAGGCGCCCGGCGCCAGCACGTCGATGTTGTTGCCGAACTGCCGCACCTGCTGCTGGAGCGCCACCGTGATCGGCGGGTGTGCCGAGTCCGCGAAGACCAGCGCCACCAGCATGTCGTTCCACACCCACAGGAATTGGAAGATGCCCAGGGAGGCGATCGCCGGGCCGCCCAGCGGCAGCACCACCCGGGCGAACAGCCGCAGTTCGCCCGCCCCGTCCAGGCGCGCCGCCTCCAGCAGCTCGCGCGGGATCTCCGCGAAGAAGTTGCGCAGCAGGAACACCGCGAACGGCAGCCCGAAGGCGGTGTGGAACAGCACCACCCCGGCCGTGGTCTCGAACAGGCCGATGGAGCCGAAGAGTTCGGAGACCGGGATCAGCGCCACCTGGACGGGCACCACCAGCAGCGCGACGACCAGCAGGAACAGCGCGTCCCGGCCGGGGAACTCCAGCCAGGCGAAGGCGTATCCGGCGAACGCGCCGAGCACGAGCACGAGCAGGGTGGCCGGCACGGTGATCGCGACCGTGCTCAGCAGCGAGCCCGTGATCGTGTCGTTGGACAGCAGCCGCTCGTAGTTGGCCGTGGTCAGCCGGGACGGCGCGGTCAGCACCTGCCACCAGCCCTGTTTGTTCAGATCGGCCGGGGCGAGCAGCGAGGAGACCAGCAGCCCCAGCGTCGGCAGCAGCCAGAACATGGCGGTCAGGACCAGGAAGACGCGTACGGCGCCCCCCGCGGCGCGCGCCGCCAGCCTGCCCGTGCGGGTCGGCGCGGCCACCGCTATCGGCGCACTCGGCGTGTGCGGTGTGCTCGGCGTGTTCGGCGTACTCATCGGGAAGCCTCCCGGCGCATCCGGCGGATGTTGTAGAGCATGACCGGAAGGACGAGCACCAGCAGCAGCACCGCGATGGCACTGCCGAGGCCGGGGTTGGCGTCCGTACCGAAGGAGGTGCGGTAGAGCTGGAGCGCGAGGACGTTCGCGTCGTCCTGCACCGAGCCCGGCGCGATCACGAAGACCAGGTCGAAGATCTTCATGACGTTGATGACCAGGGTCACCAGCACCACGCCCAGGACCGGCGCGAGCAGCGGCACGGTGATCCGGCGGAACACCTGCCACTCGTTGGCCCCGTCCACCCGGGCCGCCTCCAGCAGCTCCCGCGGTACGGACGCCAGCCCGGCCCCGATCAGGACCATCGCGAACCCGGCCCACATCCACACGTACGCACCGATGACGGCCGGGGTGACCAGCGTCGGCCCCAGCCACTGCACGCCCGCGTACGGCGCCGCGAAGTTCGAGGCGGGCAGCCGCAGCAGCGCCCCGTCGGCCTTCGCGGAGAGGCTGAAGGTGCCGTCGCCCGCGGCCGTGGCCGACTCCACCACCTTGCCGTCCTTGACCGCCTCCACCCGCATGCCCGCGTACCCGGACTCGGCCGGGTCGAGCGCGTTGGTACGCCCGCCCCCGCCCCGGGTGAAGTCCTGCCAGGCGGTCCCGGTGACCCGGCCCGGCTCGGCGGTGGCCGCCTTCGCCGGGCGGGTGCCCTTGGGGAGGTCGTCCGGCGCCACCCCGACCAGCGGGATCAGCACGGGGACGCCCGCCCGTACCGGATCGCGCGTCACGAACGCCCCGCCGCCCGCGTCCACCAGCGGCGAATCCCGGCCCGGGCGGGCCTTGGGGAAGGCCGACGACGGCGCGAAGGTGTCGTGGACCCCGACCCACACCGCGTTCGCCACGCCGCGGTCCGGGTCGGCCTCGTACACCAGCCGGAAGATGATGCCCGCGGCCAGCATCGAGATGGCCATCGGCATGAACACCAGCAGCTTGAACGCCGTGCCCCAGCGCACCCGTTCGGTCAGCACCGCGAAGATCAGACCGAGCGCGGTCGCCGTCGTCGGCGCCAGCACCACCCACAGCGCGGTGTTGCCGAGCGCGGTGCGGATCGTGTCGTCGTGCAGGATCTCCCGGTAGTTCGCGGCGCCCACGAACGAGTCGCCGGAACGGTCGAAGAGACTGCGGTAGAGCGAATAGCCGATCGGGTGCACGACGAGCGCGCCGAGCAGCACCAGCGCGGGCAGCAGGAACGCGCCCGCCACCAGCCGGTGCCGCCGGGCCGCGCGGGTCCGGGCCCCGGCCGGGGCGGTGGCCGTCTTCGAGGTCACCGGGATCAGTGCCCGAAGGCCTTGGCCGCGTCGGCCTCCAGCTTCGCCTGGGCACCCGCGACATCGGCGGGGTTGGCCAGGAAGTCCTGGAGGTCCTTCCACTCGCCCGCCCCCGGCGTACCGCCGAAGGACGCCGGAGCCTGGTCGGACATGTCGAAGCGGAAGTCGTCACCCGCCGCGAGCAGGTTCTTCGCGATGTCCCGCTGGATCGCGTTGGGATACGCGCCCGGGTTCACCCCGCGGTTCGGCGAGACGAAACCGCCCAGCTTCGCCTGGATCTCCGCCGCGTCCGCCGAGGCCAGGAAGGTCAGCAGCGCCTGCGCGCCCTTCGAGGGCTTCAGCGCCACCGCCACGTCACCGCCCGAGACCACCGGAGCCTTCGCACCGACCGCGGGGAAGGGGAAGACCAGCGCGTCCGTGCCGACCTTCGCCTCCGTCTGCGCGATGTTCACCGCCACGAAGTCGCCCTCGAAGACCATCGCCGCGCCCGGCCGGTCCCCGCCCGTGAAGGTCTGGGTGACCGACTTCGGGAACTCGGTGGCCAGCGCGCCGGTCTGACCGCCCGCCAGGAAGTCCTTGCGCCCGAACAGCTGGCCCAGGGTGGTCAGCGCCTGCTTGACGCTGTCGTCCGTCCACTTGATCTCGTGCTTGGCCAGCTGGTCGTACTTCTGCGGCCCGGCCTGCGAGAGGTAGATGTTCTCGAACCAGTCGGTGAGGGTCCAGCCGTCCGCGCCGCCCACCGACACCGCCGGGACGCCCGAGGCCGACAGGGTGTCCGCGGCCTCCAGGAACTGCGCCCAGGTCGTGGGGGGCTGCACGCCCGCCGCCTTGAACGCCTTCGCGTTGTACCAGACCAGCGACTTGTTGGCCGCCTTGTAGTACACGCCGTACTGCGTCCCGCCGACCGCGCCCAGGGCCTTCCAGCCCGCCGAGTAGTTCTGGTCGAGCTGCTTCTGCGCCTCCGGACCGACCGGCTGCGCCCACTTGTTCGTCACGGCCGAGACCAGCGCCCCGACCTGCGGCAGCAGCGCCACGTCCGGCGGCTGGCCGCCCGCGACCTTCGTACCGAGGAACGTGACGATCGGGTCCTGGGCCGGGACGAAGGTGACGGTGGCGCCCGTCCGCTTCTCGAACTCCTTGAGGACCTTCGTGAAGTTCTCCTGCTCCGGTCCCGTCCAGACCGCGGCGACCTCCAGCTTCTCCCCGGCGAGGGAAGGTAACTGGACGCGCGGTCCGCTCTGGGTGCTCCCGGCGTCCGGACTCGCGGAGGAGTCCTTCTTCCCGTCACCGTCACCGCCGCCGCAGGCGGTCAGCGCGAGCGCGCCCGCGGCGGCCAGCACCGCCCAGGTGCGCGGGCGTGCGGTGCGGCCCGTTCCGTGCGTACGCATGGCTCTGCCCCCGATGTCCATGGTGTGTCCCGGACCACAAGGTCTACGCCGCGCGGTGCGCCCCCGCAATACCGCGTCGGGCACGGATGCCCCCCGCCGCGCGGGGGACCAGCGGGACTCAAGGGGCCGGCGGGAACAGCACGGGTATCGCCGAGACCAGGTGGGAGGCCCGGTCCAGGGCGCTGGCCAGCAGCGCGAGGTCGGTCGGACCGTTGCCCAGCTCACGCACCGGACGGCGGGCCGGAGGATCACCCATCCGCTCCCACTCGACCGGAACGACAGTGGGTCTCTGGGTCGCCGTCCGCGGGATCCGGCCGGTCACCCGGCCCGCCTGGAACGCCACCGCGCGCCCGTCGGCGTACCGCAGCAGCCCCCGGCCGGGCCCCGGCTGGTCGGGCGCGTCCAGCTCCACCCGCAGGGTCGTCAGCCGGGCCAGCTCGGTGCCGTCCGTACGGTCCGGGCGGGCGCTGGTCGCCACCAGATGGACGCCGAGCCGCGCGCCCTCCCGGGCCACCGCTTCCAGGGCGCGCACCACCGAACCGGCCGAGGGGCGGCCCGTACTGCCCAGGGCGGGCGCGACGAGCGCGTCGAAATCGTCCACCAGCACCACCAGCCGGGGCAGCGGCCCGGCCCCCGGCACCTCCCCGCGCGGAGCGGCCGAGCGCAGCCGCAGGGTGCCCGAACGGGGCGGGTCCAGATCGCCGCGCAGCTCACTGGCGCTCGGCCGGCGCGGCGCGACCATCCGGTCCGTGACCTCGCGCCGGGCGTGCCACTCGGCGAAGGAGATCCCCTCCAACAGCTCGTGGCGGCGCTTGAGTTCGGCGCCGATCGCCTGCGCGAACTCGCGCATGCGCAGCGGATCGGAGGCCACCAGGTGCGCGGAGACGTGCGGCAGCTCGGTACACGGCAGCAGCCCGTCACCGCGTTCGCCGCCCGCGCCGTCCAGCAGCACCAGACCGAGCCGGTCCGGGCGGGCCGCGGCCGACAGGGACGCGGCGACGGAGCGCAGCAGCTCGGTGCGCCCGCTGCCCGCCGGGCCCTCGATCAGCAGGTGCGGGCCGTCGGTCACCAGCTCGGCGCCGACCGGGCCGCGCCGGCCGCTGCCGAGGACGATCTCCACGTGCCCGCCGACGCCCTGCCCCTGGTCGGTGGCGGCCGCCCAACGGGCCATCAGGGAGGCCGGGGTGGCCCGGGCCAGGCCCAGCTCGTCGAGCAGCCGGGCGGTCGCGGGCAGGGTGGCGCTGGCCGTGCGCAGCGGCTCGGCTCCGGCGCCCTCGGCGCGCAGCGGGGCCAGGGCGCGGGCGAACCGCTCGGCCCACGCGGCCGAGACGGCGTCGGCGACGGCCGTCTCCCCGGGGGCGACCGGGCGGCCCCCCGAGACGCGGAAGCTGCGGACGGCGGTGGCCACGTCACCGCTGAGCAGGCCGACGGCGCCGCAGTCCCGGAAGGCCGGGGCGCCCGCGCAGGCCGCCTGGTACGTCTCGTCCACCGTGGAGGCGGGAGTGGCGGGCGGCGCGTCGGCGAGGGCCAGGACATGGATCCCGGCGGCCGGGCCGTGCGAGGCGAGGCGCCCGGTCACATCGCGCAGCCGGCCGGGACCGGGGTCGCCGTCGAGGATCAGGAGGGTGAGCGGACCGGCGTACGAGCGGGCGGCGTCGGCCACATCCTGCCGGTCGGCGGTGGCCCAGCTCGTCCCGAGCGGGCCGTCGTCGAGCCGTCGCGTCAGCTCCCCGGTCCGGGCGGCGGCCTGGTCCCGGTCGTAGGCGAGGAGCAGACGGCAGTCCTGGCCGTGCGCGGGCCGGGCGTGCGGGAGCCAGCCGAGCCAGCCCCAGTCGGCGCGCCGCTCGGCCAGCGGGCGGGCCCGGTCGGCGGCGATCAGCACGATCTCGAGGGTGGCGGGGGAGTGCAGGGCGGCGAGCTGGGCGACCACGGACCGGGCCAGACCGGTCAGCCGGGCGCGCGGCCCCGCCAGGCCGAGGGCCCCGGCGGTGCGCAGCGGGACGCGGCAGCCCGCGCCGAGCCCGACGACGAGGCGCTCGGGGTGGCCGGGGCCGCGGCTCCAGAGCCGGCCGGTGGGCCCGAGCGCGGCCAGCAGCAGGGAGGCGGGGTCATCGGGCCCCGGCTCCGCTCCGGTCACGACGGCCGCGGCGGGGACCCCGGCGGCCGCTTCGGCCTCCTCGTCCCGCCCGACCCACTTGCGCGCCCAGGCCCCGATACCGCGGCGCCGGGGGGTGGCGGGGGAGACGGGGGCGGAGCCGGTGGCGAAGGAGTCCGGGGTGAAGGAGTCCGGGGCGCCGGGGCCGGTGGCCTGGCCGGCCGGGGCGGGCCAGTGGGTGGCCTGGTGGCCGGAAGTCGCTCCCGCCGCGGGGGTTTCGTGGCCGGGCTGCGGCGGGTGCGCGGGGTGTGGGGTGTGCGGGGTGTGCGGGGGGCGTCCGGGTTGGCCGGGCCGCTGGCCGGGCTGGCCGGGCTGTCCGGGCTGGCCCGGCTGTCCGGCTCCGCCGGTGGAGGCCGCGTACGGGTCGGCCGTACCGGAGGCGCCGCCGTGGGAGGGGTACGGGCTCGGGCCCGGCCCCGCGCGGTGCGCCCCGGGGGGCCGCCCGGCGCCGGTGTCCGGGCCGCCCGCGGCGGGCCAGGGTGTGGCGTAGTGGCCGGAAGTAGCTCCCGCCGCGGGCGGGTCGTACCCGGCGTCCGGGCCGCCCCCGCCCGGCCGGGCCGGGGCGCTCGCCGGGGCTGCGGCGGGGGCCCGGGGGGCCTCGGCGGAGGCCGCGGCGGGCGCCGCGGAGCCGGGGTCGGCCGGGGCGTCGGGGTGGGGCGGGAGCGCCAGGTGGCCCTCCAGGTCCGGGGTCAGCGGGAGCGGGAGCGGCGTCGGGCCCGCCAGCCGCAGGGTGGACTCGCCGATCCGCAGCAGCGCGCCCGGCGCCAGCCGTACCGGGGTGCCCGCGACCGGGATCCCGTCCAGCGCGGTGCCGTTCGTCGAGTTCAGGTCGGCGACGCTGACCCGGCCGTCCTCCGTCACCGTCACCGCGCAGTGCAGCCGGGACACGTCCGGGTCGTCCAGCGGTACGTCCGCGTCCGCCGAGCGCCCGATCCGCAGCGCTCCGGGGTGCAGCAGGTGCACGCCGCCCGCGTCCGGTCCGGCCACCACGTGCAGCTGGGGCGCGCCGAGGCCCTCTTCCAGCGCGGGCAGTACGTCCGGAACCGGCGTGTGCAGCGCCAGTACGGCTCCGTCGACCAGCGGCGGCTCGCCGAGCACCCGGCGCTGCGGATCGAGGCGCTCCGCCCCGGCGTAGAGGACGACCGTGCCCCCCGTGTCCGGGCCCGCCACGGTCGCCGCCAGCCCCGAGGCCACCGCGGCCAGGGGAGTGCCGACGGGCGCGGTGACGAGGACGTCACACGTCGCGGGCGCGATCTGGTGGCCGCTGCGCGGCCCGAGGACGGTCAGCCGGATCTGCATCGCCGTCAGCGGTCCCTTCTGCGCGGTGCGCGCTGCGTGCGCCGGGCAGGGAAACGGCGGGACATGGCTGCCCGTTCGCCCCCCACCCGCCGCGGACGCGTCGTCCGGTCAGGTCATCCGGAAGGCGGGGCTCCCGACCCCACCCACTCCGTACGGGTGCATCCTCGCACCTGTCACCGACAACACGCCCGGCACCCAGCCATAAGTGATCTTGATCGATCGCGGCTCCGTCCACACCCCGTACAGATACGGACAGCAAGCCGCGGAAAATCGCCACGGGCATACCCCACGAATGTCACTCTTCGTACATATGTACGGCAACCATCGCCGGACGCCCAGCGTCTTCCCCCGGGACAGCGCCTAGAGTGGGTCGGAAAACCTCGGGGAGAACCTCCGGGAAGACCTCCGGAAGACCGCCGGAAAAGCACAGGCGGAACACGACAGCAGGGGAGCGCGAGACGTGCGGCCAGTCGGCAGCAAATACCTGCTCGAGGAGCCGCTCGGACGCGGCGCCACGGGCACCGTCTGGCGTGCCCGCCAGCGCGAGGCCGCGGGCGCCGAGGCGGCGGTCGCCGGCCAGCCCGGCGAGACCGTGGCCATCAAGGTCCTCAAGGAGGAGCTGGCCCACGACCCCGACGTCGTCATGCGCTTCCTGCGCGAGCGGTCCGTCCTGCTGCGCCTGACCCACCCCAACATCGTCCGCACCCGCGACCTCGTCGTCGAGGGCGATCTGCTCGCGCTCGTCATGGACCTCATCGACGGTCCCGACCTGCACAAGTACCTCCGGGAGAACGGGCCGTTCACCCCGGTCGCCGCCAGCCTGCTGACCGCCCAGATCGCGGACGCGCTCGCCGCCAGCCACGCCGACGGCGTGGTCCACCGCGACCTCAAGCCCGCGAACGTCCTGGTCGACGAGCGCGACGGCCAGATGCGCCCCATGCTCACCGACTTCGGCATCGCGCGCCTCGCCGACTCCCCGGGCCTCACGCGCACCCACGAGTTCGTCGGTACGCCCGCCTACGTCGCCCCCGAGTCCGCCGAGGGCCGCCCGCAGACCTCCGCCGTCGACATCTACGGCGCGGGCATCCTGATGTACGAGCTGGTCACCGGCCGGCCGCCGTTCGCGGGCGGCACCGCGCTGGAGGTCCTGCACCGCCACCTCAGCGAGGACCCGCAGCGGCCCTCGACCCTGCCCGAACCGCTGTGGACGGTCATCGAGCGCTGCCTGAGCAAGGAACCGGACGTGCGCCCCAGCGCCGTCAGCCTGGCCCGCGCCCTGCGCGTGGTCGCGGCCGGCATCGGCGTGCACTCCTCCCCCGCCGAGGTCGAGGCCGCGCTCGGCGTCGGCGCGCTGCTCGCGCCCGACCCGGCCCCGGCGCCGGTCCCGGAGATCCCCGGGGCCGCGGACCCGACGCAGGTGCTGCCGCCCGTCAGCGGGCCCATGGGCGCCTACGACCCGAACGCCGCCACCAGCGTCATGCAGTCCATGCCCCCGGCCCCGCAGTACGCCCCCGGCGCCGACCCGACCTCGGTCATGCCCCCGGTGCAGCAGCCGGACCAGCCGCACCCGTGGCAGTCGCAGATGCGGGCCGCCCGGGACCGCAACGAGCAGACCTCGATCCAGTACCTCGACCCGGCCGATGACCCGCTGCGCCGCCGTCCGCACCGCCAGGCGCCGCCGCAGCAGCCCCAGCAGTACGGTCAGCAGCCCCGGCAGCCGCAGCAGTACCAGCAGCCTCAGTCGCCGCAGCAGTACCAGCAGCCCCAGCAGCAGCAGCCGTACCGCCAGCAGCCTCCGCCGCAGCAGTACCAGCAGCCGCAGCAGCCCCAGTACCAGCAGCGGCCGCCACAGCCTCAGCAGCGCCAGCCGCAGCACCAGCCCCAACACCAGCCCCAGCCGCAGCAGTACGCGGCGCCGCCCCAGCAGCCGAACCGGCCGCAGCAGGCCGCCCAGCGCGAGCCGCGCGAGCCGCGCCGCCGCAGCGCCAACCCGATGCGGATCCCGGGGCTCGGCTGCCTCAAGGGCTGCCTGTTCACCCTCGTCCTGCTCTTCGTCGCGGGCTGGCTGGTCTGGGAGCTGACCCCCCTCCAGGAATGGGTGGGCACCGGCAAGGGCTGGTGGGACCAGGTCTGGTCCTGGGGCTCGCAGGTCTCCGACTGGATCGGCGAACTCGGCGGCAGCGGCGGCGGTGGCAGCGGTGGCGGGAGTACCGGCTGACGGGGTGCCAGGGCGGCCCCGCCGTACCGCTGTAGCGGTGAGTTCGTGGATTTGTCGACTTCTGGGACACGATTTCGCCCACAGAAGTGAAGGTCGTCGCGAATCGGGCCCCCTGCTGGCCTCCAACCCCCACCCGGCCGCGTAGCTTTGGTGCGTACGCCAGCCGCTGAGGGAGCAGTCGTGGCACGGAAGATCGGCAGCCGGTACACCGCGCACCAGATCCTGGGGCGCGGCAGCGCGGGCACGGTATGGCTGGGCGAGGGGCCCGAGGGCCCCGTCGCCGTCAAGCTGCTCCGTGAGGACCTCGCGTCCGACCAGGAGCTGGTGGGACGGTTCGTCCAGGAGCGCAGCGCGCTGCTCGGACTGGAACATCCGCACGTCGTCTCGGTCCGCGACCTCGTCGTGGACGGCAACGACCTCGCGCTCGTCATGGACCTGGTCCGCGGTACGGACCTGCGGACCCGGCTCGACCGGGAGCGGCGGCTCGCCCCCGAGGCGGCCGTCGCGATCGTCGCCGACGTCGCCGACGCGCTCGCCGCCGCGCACGCGGCCGGGGTGGTGCACCGCGACGTCAAGCCCGAGAACGTCCTGCTCGACATGCAGGGCCCGATCGGTCCCGGCGGGGCGCACCCCGCCCTGCTCACGGACTTCGGCGTCGCCAAACTGATCGACTCCCCGCGCCGGGCCGCGCCGCCGCCCGGTGGCAGCCGGGCCACGGCGCCGACCACGCGGATCATCGGTACGCCCGACTACCTCGCCCCCGAGATCGTCGAGGGGCTGCCGCCGCGCGCGGCCGTGGACATATACGCGCTCGCGACCGTGCTGTACGAGCTGCTCGCCGGGTTCACGCCCTTCGGGGGCGGGCACCCGGGGGCGGTCCTGCGGCGGCACGTCACCGAGACGGTGGTGCCGCTGCCGGGGATCCCCGACGAGCTGTGGCAGCTGATGGTCCAGTGCCTGGCCAAGGCCCCCGCCTCGCGGCTGCGGGCCTCCGAGCTGTCCGTCCGGCTGCGCGACCTGCTGCCGCTGCTGGCCGGGATGCCGCCGCTGGACGTCGACGAGCCGGACGACCTGGAGGCGGAGCCGGCGTCGGAGGCGCAGGAGAGCGCCCCGGCCGATCCGGTGCGGCGGCGGGGTGTGGTGCCGCTGGTTCCGGGGTCGGCGACGGATTCGAACCGGGACACGCATACGTCGATGCGGGTGCCGGGGCCGGACGAGCTGGCCGGGGGTGCGCTGGGGACGGCCCGGGTGCCGAGGCCGGCCGGGGGGCATCGGCCCGGGTCCGCACGGCATCGGGCCGATACCGTGCGCAAGCGGCGGCTGATGCTGTCCGGGGCGGCGGTGCTTCTGGTCGTGGCCGTGGCGCTGGGCACCTGGCTCTCCACCTCGGACGACCCCCCACCCCCGCCGAACACCAAACAGTCGGCCCCGACGACCCCGTAACGGGGGCCCTGCCCGCGCCGGTCGCCCCGCCCTCCGGGGCGACGCCCGCCTCAATCGCCGGCGGGGCTGGGGGTGGACGGGTCTGGTGGGTGTGGTGCGGGCTGTCGTGCCCTCCGGGGGCGCCTCAAACGCCGGCGGGGCTTGGTTGGGTTGCGACTCGTGGACTGCTGTCTCTCCGGGGGTGCCCCGGTCGTCGGCGCAGCGCCCGTACGTCGACTCCTGGCCAGCCACCCCCAACGTCTCAGTCGCCCCCAAAGGGCGCCCCAGCCGCACCCGGCCGGACGGCCATCCCGCACCGACCCCCGCCAAGCGCGTCCACCCCCAGCCTCGCCGGCGTTTGAGGCGCCCCCGGAGGGCGGGACGGCTTGCGCCCGGCGGTCGGGCGCGGTCACCCCACCCAGCCTCGCCGGCGTTTGAGGCGCCCCCGGAGGGCGGGGGCGGATGCCCGGTGTGGGGACGCCGCCCCGCCGGGAGGCGGGGGGTCAGGTCGGGAGGAGGGCGGGGTGCCAGCGGGCGGCCACTTTGGGGTGGGCGCGGACCCAGCCCTTCAGTTCGTTGCGGCCGTACTCGGCGTGCAGCGGGTTCGCCGCGTCCTCGGCGAGCCCCGGCGCGGACCGGAGGTAGTCGCCGGGGACCGTCTCGACGACGGAGTCCAGCCGCGGGTTGTAGAAGAACGGCACCGAATACCGCTCCACCGCCCCCGGCGGACTGACCACCCGGTGGTCGGTGGCCCGCAGATACCCCTGCGTCGCGATCTCCAGCAGCTCGCCCAGATTCACCACGAACGCCCCCGGCAGCGGCGGCACGTCCAGGAACCCGTCCCCGCGCCGCACCTGGAGGCCCCCCACGGAGTCCTGGAGCAGCAGGGTCAGGAACCCGTAGTCCTTGTGCGCGCCCACCCCCTGGCCGGTGCCCGACGGCGCGGAGCCGGGGTAGCGGATCAGCTTCGTGTGCAGGTGGGGGCGGTCCGCGAAGGCCGCGTCGAAGAAGTCCGCGGGGGCCCCGATGGAGGCGAGCAGCTCCTGGAGCAGCCGGTGGGCCACCGCCGCCAGCCGAGACTGCCAGTCCAGGACCACGGTCCGCAGCTCGGGCAGGGCCGCGGGCCACTGGTTGGGCCCCTCCAGCCACAGGTACGCCGGGTCCCCGGGCCCCACCGGCAGCGCGTCCCGCTCCGCGCCCACGTCCAGCTGGTCGCGCCAGTCGGAGGCGCCGCCGGTCAGCTCGTGCCCGATCCGGGTGTACCCGCGGAAGTGCGGGGAGTTCAGATTGCTGACGGCCAGCCGGTCGGCCTCGGGAAGCGCGAAGAAGGCCCGGGTCACGTCCAGGATGCGGGCGGTCTCGGCCGCGCCGATCCCGTGTCCCGTCAGATGCAGGAATCCGGTGTCGCGGGCGGCGGCGTGCAGCTCCTCGCGGAAACCGGCCCGCTCGGCCGGGTCGTCGGCCCGGGAGAGGTCCAGGACGGGGAGCGAGGTGAGAGGGGTGAGGGAAGTATGCGCGGACGGCATGACGGCTCCGTTTCGGATGTCACGGGGTCCTGTTCCCCAGAGGTGGCGGGGACAGCGGGTGGGGAGCGGGCCGTCGGCAGGGGTGGCGCCGGGGCCGCGTGAGCCGCGTGAACAGGACCGGGTCGAATCGATCAGCTGGGAAATCAGGCTGTGGTTCGGTCCGGCGGCAGACAGCTCGTCGTCGTGACACGCATGTAGTCCACATGGCGGCGTGTGACGAGGAAGACGGTCATACGGTGAGCGTACGCCCGTTCGGGGGCCCGGCCGTAGGGGGGTATTCGGCCTGGCCGGACGGGGCCGTCCGGGGACCGGCTACGCTGGACCCGTGGCAGTCGTCGATGTTTCCGAAGAGCTGAAGTCCCTCTCCTCGACCATGGGGTCGATCGAGGCCGTCCTGGACCTCGACAAGTTGAGGGCGGAGATCGCCGTGCTCGAGGAGCAGGCCGCGGCGCCGTCCCTGTGGGACGACCCGGAGGCCGCCCAGAAGATCACGAGCAAGCTTTCCCACCTCCAGGCCGAGGTCCGCAAGACCGAGAACCTGCGCAGCCGGCTCGACGATCTCGAAGTCCTCTTCGATCTCGCCCAGGAGATGGATGACGCGGACACCCTCGCGGAGGCCGAGACCGAGCTGGTCTCCGTCCGCAAGGCGCTGGCGGAGATGGAAGTCCGTACCCTCCTGTCCGGCGAGTACGCCGAGCGCGAGGCCCTCGTCAACATCCGGGCCGAGGCCGGCGGCGTGGACGCCTCCGACTTCGCCGAGCGCCTCCAGCGGATGTACCTGCGCTGGGCCGAGCGGCACGGCTATCCGACCGAGGTCTACGAGACGTCGTACGCCGAAGAGGCCGGCATCAAGTCGACCACCTTCGTCGTCAAGGCCCCGTACGCCTACGGCACCCTCTCGGTCGAGCAGGGCACGCACCGCCTCGTCCGGATCTCGCCCTTCGACAACCAGGGCCGTCGTCAGACGTCCTTCGCGGGCGTCGAGGTGCTCCCGGTCGTCGAGACCAGCGACCACGTCGAGATCGACGAGGCCGAGCTGCGCGTCGACGTGTACCGCGCCTCGGGCCCCGGCGGCCAGGGCGTCAACACGACCGACTCCGCGGTGCGCATCACGCACCTGCCGACCGGCATCGTGGTCTCCTGCCAGAACGAGCGCTCGCAGATCCAGAACAAGGCCAGCGCGATGAACGTCCTCCAGGCCAAGCTGCTCGAGCGGCGCCGCCAGGAGGAGAAGGACAAGATGGACGCCCTCAAGGACGGCGGAAGCTCCTGGGGCAACCAGATGCGCTCCTACGTCCTGCACCCGTACCAGATGGTCAAGGACCTCCGGACGGAGTTCGAGGTCGGCAACCCGCAGGCCGTCCTCGACGGTGAGATCGACGGCTTCCTGGAGGCCGGGATCCGCTGGCGCAAGCAGCAGGAGCAGGCCTCCTAGCCTCCGCCCGCGCCCCCTGGGCCCGCTCTGGGCCCCCTGGGCCCCTGAACAGCGAAGAAGCCCGGACCCCTGGCAAGGGGTCCGGGCTTCTTCGGTCGGTACGTGTGGCGCTACGCGGCCTGGTGCGCCACCAGCGCGAGCGCTGCCACGAGCACCACCATGAGCGCGATCAGCGTCATGGGGTTGAGGTTGGCGAAGGGGCGGTCCTCCTGCTGGAGGCGCTCCCTGTTCGCCCGGCACACCGGGCAGCGGCCCTGACTGACGGGCGCGGCGCAGTTCGCGCACACGAGCCGGTCATACGTCATGCGCTGTCCTCCTCTCGTCCCCATGTACAACGGCGGGGGGAACCGGTCCGTTCCCCCTACCACTGTGCCAGCTCCCGCGACATTCGGCGCGGCCCGTCCGGTCACACGCGATCCGGCCTCTTCCGCACCAGGGGATATAACGGACAACTCCGGATGCCGGGTCCCTAGCCTGCGCCCATTCGCGTATGGTCACGCTCACCTACTCCCGGCGACCGTGGTGCACCCGTGATCCGATTCGACAGTGTGTCCAAGTACTACCCGAAGCAGAGCCAGCCCGCACTCAGAGACGTGTCCCTGGAGATCGTCAAGGGCGAGTTCGTCTTCCTGGTCGGCTCCTCCGGCTCCGGCAAGTCCACCTTCCTGCGGCTGATACTGCGCGAGGAGCGGGCCAGCCAGGGGCAGGTGCACGTGCTGGGCAAGGACCTCGCCAGACTCTCCAACTGGAAGGTTCCGCACATGCGGCGCCAGCTGGGGACCGTCTTCCAGGACTTCCGGCTGCTTCCCAACAAGACGGTCGCGGAGAACGTGGCCTTCGCCCAGGAAGTCATCGGCAAACCGCGCGGCGAGATCCGCAAGGCCGTCCCCCAGGTCCTGGAGCTGGTCGGACTGGGCGGCAAGGAGAGCCGGATGCCCGGCGAACTCTCCGGCGGTGAACAGCAGCGCGTGGCCATCGCCCGGGCCTTCGTCAACCGCCCGGCGCTGCTCATCGCGGACGAGCCGACCGGCAACCTCGACCCGTCGACCTCGGTCGGGATCATGAAGCTGCTGGACCGGATCAACCGGACCGGCACTACCGTGATCATGGCGACGCACGATCAGCAGATCGTCGACCAGATGCGCAAGCGCGTCATCGAACTCGAGCAGGGCCGTCTCGTCCGCGACCAGTCGCGCGGCGTCTACGGCTACCAGCACTGAAAGGCCCCTGAGACGCGATGCGCGCCCAGTTCGTCATGTCGGAGATCGGGGTCGGTCTCCGCCGCAATCTGACCATGACCTTCGCGGTCATCATTTCCGTGGCCCTGTCGCTGGCCCTGTTCGGCGGCTCCCTGCTCATGCGCGACCAGGTGAGCCAGATGAAGGGCTACTGGTACGACAAGGTCAACGTCTCGATCTACCTCTGCAACAAGAACGACGCCGAGGCCAGCCAGGGCGCTTCCTGCGCCAAGGGCGCGGTGACCGCCGAGCAGAAGAAGCAGGTCGAGGCCGACCTCAAGAAGATGGACCTCGTCGAGACGGTCTCGTACGAGTCCTCCGACGAGGCCTACAAGCACTACAAGGAGCAGTTCGGGCACACCGCCCTGGCCGCCTCCATCACTCCCGACCAGATGCCCGAGTCCTTCCGCGTGAAGCTGAAGAACCCGGAGAAGTACAAGGTCATCACGACCGCCTTCGCCGGGCGGGACGGGGTCCAGTCGGTGGAGGACCAGCGGACCGTGCTGGACAACCTCTTCCGGCTGCTCGGCTACCTCAACGTGGCCGCGCTCGGCATCATGCTGATCATGCTGGTGGTGGCGCTGCTGCTGATCGTCAACACGGTGCGCGTCTCGGCGTTCAGCCGTCGGCGGGAGACCGGGATCATGCGGCTGGTGGGCGCCTCCAGCTTCTACATCCAGGTGCCGTTCATCATGGAGGCCGCCTTCGCCGGTCTGATCGGCGCGGTGCTCGCGTGCGGCATGCTCGCCTCCGGGCAGTACTTCGTGATCGACCACGGCGCGGGGCTGCGGCACAAGATGGAGCTGATCAATTTCATCGGCTGGGACGCGGTTCTCACCAAGCTCCCGCTGGTGCTGGTCATCGGCCTGCTGATGCCCTCGCTCGCGGCCTTCGTGGCGCTGCGCAAGTACCTGAAGGTGTGACGAGCGCCCCGTGGGCGGTCCGGCCAACCCGCCGTGCCGGCCCGGGGCTTGTCCTAGACTCGGCGCCATGCCGGGCCACCCCGTCCCCCTCTGTAGCCGGCCCCGCGACCTGCGTCGCGGGGCCGCCGTGACGTTGGCGCTGATCGGCGCGCTGGGCGGGCTGGGGACCGCCGTGAGCACCGGGTACCGGCCCGGTCCGGGCGAGGAGGGCCGTACGTCCGCCGCCCTCGCCCGTACGAAGACCTCCGCGCCCCCCGGCTCCGGGAAGACCGGGACCGCCGACCGGGAGGCCGTCGCGCGGGCCGCGGCCGAGGCCGTCGCCGAGGGCAAGTCCGGCAAGAACGCCGCCCAGGACGTGGTCAGCCGCAGCGGGGACCGCTGGGGCGTGGTCTACGACCAGGGCGAATACGCCACCTTCGCGGACGACCTCGACGGCCGCTACTCCGGCGTCGGGCTCTGGGCCGAGCGCCGCCCTGACGGCCGGATCACCGTGACCCGGGTCCAGCCCGGCGGCCCCGCCGCCCTCGCCGGGGTCCGCGCCAGGGACCGGCTGACCCGCGTCGACGGGGCCGCGGTCACCGGCTCCACCGTGGCCCAGGTGGTGGCCCGGCTGCGCGGGGACGCCGGAACCGCGGTGACGCTGGAGGTCGAGCGCGACGGCGCGGACCTGACCGAGACGGTGCGCCGTGCCCGGATGAGCACCGAGGCCGTGACGGTACGGGAGCTGGGCAAGGGGGTGGTGGTCATCAAGGTGTCCTCCTTCACCCGGGGCTCGGGCGAGCGCGTCCGGGAGGCCGTCCGCGCGGCCCCGCCCGGCGCCGGGGTGCTGCTGGACCTGCGCGGCAACCCGGGCGGCCTGGTCACCGAGGCCGTGAGCGCCGCCTCCGCCTTCCTGGACGGCGGGCTGGTGGCGACGTACGACGTGCGCGGCGCCCAGCGCGCCCTGTACGCGGACCGGGGCGGGGACACGGTCCGCCCACTGGTCGCGCTGGTCGACGGCGGCACGATGAGCGCGGCCGAGCTGGTCACGGGCGCGCTCCAGGACCGGGGGCGGGCCGTGACGGTCGGCAGCCACACCTTCGGCAAGGGCTCGGTGCAGATGCCGACCGAGCTGGCGGACGGTTCCGTGGCCGAGCTGACGGTGGGTACCTACCGCACTCCGGCGGGCCGCAGCCTGGACGGGCGGGGCATCAGCCCGGACCTGACGGCCGACGCGGGCGTCGAGGAGCGGGCCCGCCAGGTATTGGGTGGCCTCGGGGTGGGTCCGTAGTGCGAAAATGACCGCACTATGGCTAAGGAAAAAGGGCGCAAGCTGATCGCCCAGAACAAGAAGGCCCGGCACGACTACACGATCATCGACACCTACGAGTGCGGTCTCGTGCTCACCGGTACCGAGGTGAAGTCGCTGCGCCAGGGCCGCGCCTCGCTGGTGGACGGCTTCGTGTCGGTGGAGAGCGGCGAGGCCTGGCTCTACAACGTGCACGTGCCGGAGTACAGCCAGGGCACCTGGACCAACCACAGCGCCCGCCGCAAGCGCAAGCTCCTCCTGCACCGCGAGGAGATCGACAAGCTGGACTCGAAGACCGGCGAGACGGGCAACACGATCGTGCCGCTGGCCCTGTACTTCAAGGACGGGCGTGCCAAGGTCGAGATCGCGCTGGCCAAGGGCAAGAAGGAGTACGACAAGCGCCAGTCGCTGCGCGAGAAGCAGGACACGCGCGAGACGAACCGGGTCATCTCGGCCGTGAAGCGCAAGGAGCGCGGCGAGCTGTAATCTCCTGGCATCCCGTGGTCCACTTCGCGTACCATGGGCGCAGCACCTCCCCGCAGGGGTCGTGCGCCTTGAGCGGTACCCAACTGAATAGCGTGAAACATGGGGATGATCGGTTTCGACAGCGGATGTCGATGCAGGGGAAGCGAGCCGAGGAAGCGGCAATGATCTCGTTAACCACCTGTCGCAAAAAATAATCGCCAATTCCAACAGCGATAACTCCCGCTTCTCCCTCGCTGCCTAATAACAGCGAACTGAAGCCTCTGTGAGGAGCGTCAGCCCGGAAGTGGTCCCGGTCCGGATCCTGGCGTCAATTAGGGATCTAAACCTCTAACCCCGGTCACGGGGGTTAGGGGGAAACCAAACAGTGACTGAGCCCGTCGGAGACTTGTCCGTGTGATCTCCGGGGCCGAGAAAAGCGCAGCGGAATGCGCTCGGAGAAGCCCTGCTTCTGCACCGCTGGACGCGGGTTCGATTCCCGCCATCTCCACCACCCCATGTGTGGCCCCTGGCCCGGCGAGTCCTTCGCCGGGCCAGGGGCTTTTTGCTGCCTGCTCGCGTACCTCGGCGCTAGGCTGCGGAGGACGTCCCGCCGAGGTGCGGGCAGGCCGCACGAGACGGAGGAGGGCACCCATGACCACCGCTGCCGTTGGCGGACAGGGCATCCCGGCGATGCCCGAGAGGACCCCCCGGGCCCTGCGCGAGGCCATCGCCCAGCACGCTCCGCAGCTCCTGCCCGACTTTGACGCGCACTGGAAGCGGGACATCGCGGATGCTTACGACATCGCGCCGGTCCCGGCGTTCATGGCCCGGTGGTGGGGCGAGTACGCCATCGCGCGGGACCCCCTGTTGGAACAACAGGTGCACCACCTAGAGGACGAGGCGGCCGAAGCGAGCGACATCGACCGCGCGAAGGCGCTCCTGGAAGAGGCCGGACACCTCCGCCGCCAGGCCCGCCAGGTGGAGCCCGGCCGGTGACGGACGACTTCATGGGACCGCCCTGGCAACTGGACTGGGTCGAGGCGGCGCGGACCTACCGGGACGCTCTTCCGGAGGAAGTGCGCAAGCAGGTCCGGGAGGGTGTCACCGAATTGGTCACTGCTCGCAATCCATACCTTCCGCAGGACGAACTCCCGACAGGACTGCATTTGGAACCGGCGCGGTCCAGCCGTCCGAGGGGCCCGCACATCCTGGCCTTCGACCGGGGAAGGGGATGGCTGCGGTTCACCTTCGTGCACCGCGCCGAGGATCCGCAGATCGTCGTGGAAGAGATCTTCTGGCAGTGAGGCAGAGGGCCGCCGCGGCCGCCGCGGCCGGGAGGGCGTACGAGGTCGTCGGGCCCAGGTGGTCCACGGTCGCGCCCGCCGTGGCCGAGCCGGCGGCGATGCCTCCCAGGATGGCGGTGACGGCCAGGGTCATGCCCTCGTTGAGGCGGGCCGCCGGGGTGGCGCGCTGGACCAGGGCCATCGCCGTGACCATCGTCGGGGCGGTGGCCATGCCCGCCAGCAGCAGGGCCACGGCCAGCGCGGGCACCGACCCGGTGGCCGCCGCCGCCCAGGGCAGGGCCATCAGAACCGCCAGGGCGCTCACGCACACCCCCAGGCCGCGCGGGCGCAGGGTGCCGTAGAGCAGACCGGCCGCGCAGGAGCCCGCCGCCTGGAGCGCCAGGACCGGGCCCGCGGCCGTGGTCAGGCCGTGCGCCGTGAGGTAGGCGATCGAGGCGACCTCCATCGAGCCGAAGACCGCGCCCAGGGCCAGGAACAGCGCCAGCAGCCCCGGCAGCCCCGGGGAGCGCAGCGGCGAGCGGTGCGGGGTGCGCCCGGCGGGCGGGGGTTCGGTGGCCCGCCGGGAGGTGAAGAGGGTCATGCCGATGAGCAGCAGGGCCGCGCCGGCCAGGGTGCCCGCCTCCGGGAAGGCGAGGGAGCACAGGCCGGCGGCGAGGACCGGTCCGAGGAGGTAGCACAGCTCGTCGGCCGCCTGCTCGAAGGACATCGCGGTGTGCTGGGCGGCGGGGGAGTCGCGCAGCAGGTGGCTCCAGCGGGCGCGGGAGAGGCCGCCGATGTTGGGGGTGGTCGCCGTGGCGGCGTAGGAGGCGAAGAGGGTCCAGGCGGGGGCCTGGTGACGGACGCACCACACCAGGCAGAGCGAGCCGAGGACCGCGATCAGGGTGGCGGGGAGGGCGATCCGGGCCTGCCCGTACCGGTCGACGAGCCGGGCGGTGAAGGGCGCGACGACAGCCGTGGCGGCGAGGCCGGTGGCGGTGACCGCGCCCGCGAGGGCGTACGAGCCGCGCTGGCCCGCGATCATCAGGACCGCGCTGACCCCGAACATGCCCATGGGGAGCCGGGCGAGGAGGTTCCCCGCGGTGAAGGCCCGGGTGCCGGGGAGGGCGAAGAGGCGCCCGTAGGGGCCGGGGGCGCGGCGGCGGGCGGCGGGCCGTGCGGCGCGGGCGGCGGCCGGCGCGGCGAGGACCAGGGTGGCGCCGGTGACGGCCATCAGCGGGGCGGGGGGCGCGGTGGTGGGCATGGATCAAGACTCGCGGCGGGGGGCCGGCGCGGTCCAACACCTGTTCCGGAGTGATTCACGCACGCGTGTTGTCAATGCGGCGGCCCGGGTTACGCTGCCGCGGTGAACGCACCCGATGTGGACCCCCGGCTGCTGCGCGGGTTCGTCGCCGCGGCCGAGGAGCTGCACTTCACCCGGGCCGCCGCGCGCCTGTACGTCGCCCAGCAGGCCCTCAGCCGCGACGTCCGGCGCCTGGAACAGGCCCTGGGGACGCGGCTGTTCGTCCGCACGACCCGGCAGGTCGAGCTGACGGCCGACGGGGAGCGGCTGCTGCCGTACGCCCGCCGGGTGCTGCGCGCCCACGAGGAACTCGCCGCCGCCTTCGGCGCGGCCGGGCGGCCCCTGCTCGTCGACCTCAACTCCGATGGCCCCGGCACCGCCCGCCAGGTCCTGGACCGGGCCCGCGAACTGGCCCCGGACCAGGAGCTGATGGCCCGCTTCGAGAGCGGGCTCACGCACAGCGCCGGGGAGATCGCCGCCGGGCGCCTCGACGTGTCCTTCGGCCGGTTCGGCGGGCTCGGCCCGGCCCTGCGCGCCCGACTCGCCCACCTGCCGGTGCGCCTGGAGCCGCTGGCCGTGGTCCTGCCCGAGGAGCACCCGCTGGCCGCGCGGGCCACCGTCCCCGTCTCCGCGCTGGCCGGGGAGACCGTGTACGCCGGGGCCGGGAACCCGCGCACCCTGGAGTGGACCGACCTGGCCCGGCGGCTCTTCGCGGGCCGCGGCACCGCCCTCGCGCCGCCCGCGCCCGTCGCGATCGGCAAGGAGGAGTTCCGGCGGGTGATGGCCAGGACGGGCCACCCGGTCCTGGCCACCGTCGACTTCCCCGACATGCCGGGCTGCGTGCGCCGGCCTCTGACCGACCCCGTGCCGCTGTCGCCCCTGTCCATGGTGTGGCGCAAGGGTTTCGCCCACCCCGGGCTCACCGCGCTGCGCGCGGCCGCCGCCGAGCTGGGGACCGTACGCGGCTGGCTCCGGATGCCCGACGGCGGCTGGCTCCCCGAGGGCGACGCGGAGCTCATGCGGAGCTGACGCGCTCACATCGAGCCGCGACGGCGGGTGAGAGCACGGTATCCCCGCGGTCATCCGGCGGGGACCGGGGGCGAAACGAGCCGTCCCTACGGTCGTCATCACGGACACGAGAGCAGTGGAGGCGTGATGACCGCACCGCGCACGGGCGGCCGCTGGATCGAGCGGTGGGACCCCGAGGACGAGACCTTCTGGAAGGAGTCGGGGCGGCGGACCGCCCGGCGCAATCTGGTCTACTCGGTGCTCTCCGAGCACGTCGGCTTCTCGATCTGGTCGCTGTGGTCGGTGATGGTCCTGTTCATGGGACCGACGTACGGCATCGACCCGGCCGGGAAGTTCACCCTGATCGCCACGGCGACCTTCGTCGGCGCGCTGGTGCGGGTCCCCTACACCTTCGCCGTCGCCCGCTTCGGCGGCCGCAACTGGACCATTTTCAGCGCGCTGACCCTGCTCGCGCCGACGGTGGCCGCGCTGGTGGTGATGGAGCCCGGGACCTCGTACGGCACCTTCCTCCTCGTCGCGGCGCTGACCGGGGTCGGGGGCGGGAACTTCGCCTCCTCCATGACCAACATCAACGCCTTCTTCCCGCTCCGCGAGAAGGGCTGGGCGCTCGGCCTGAACGCGGGCGGCGGCAACATCGGCGTCCCCGTCGTCCAGCTCGCCGGACTGCTGGTCATCGCCGTGGCCGGGGCCGGGCACCCGCGGATCCTGCTGGCCGCCTACATCCCGCTCATCGTGCTCGCGGCCGCGCTGGCGGCGGCTCGCATGGACAACCTGGCACCCGTGCGCAACGACACGGGGGCGGTCCGCGAGGCCGTGCGCGACGCGCACACCTGGATCATGTCGTTCCTGTACGTCGGCACCTTCGGGTCCTTCATCGGCTACAGCTTCGCCTTCGGGCTGGTCCTGCAGACCCAGTTCGGCCGGACCCCGCTCCAGGCCGCCTCCCTGACCTTCATCGGGCCGCTGCTCGGCTCGCTGATCCGGCCGGTCGGCGGCCGGCTCGCGGACCGGTACGGCGGCGCGCGGATCACCCTCGGCGCGTTCGTCGCGATGGCGGCGGCCACCGGCGTGGTGGTGCTGGCCTCGGTACGGGCCTCGCTGCCGGTGTTCCTCACCGGGTTCGTGGCCCTGTTCGTGCTCAGCGGGCTCGGCAACGGATCGACGTACAAGATGATCCCCGGCATCTTCCAGGCCAAGGCGCTCGCCCGCGGCATGAGCGGCGTGGACGCGGCCGCCTACGGGCGACGGCTGTCCGGGGCCGCGATGGGCCTGATCGGGGCCGTCGGCGCGCTCGGCGGACTGGGCATCAACCTCGTCTTCCGGCAGGCCTTCCTCAGCTCCGGATCGGGCACCACCGCCTTCGTGACCTTCCTCGGGTTCTACGCCGTCTGCTGCGCGGTGACCTGGTCGGTATACCTTCGCCGGCCCGCCCCGAAGGCCGGGGCCGCCCCGGACCCCACGGCGAAGCCGCAGCTCACGTCGGTGTAACGGCGGTTAACGGCGCCGAAATACGGGTGAACCGAGCCTGACACGACCGCTTGACAGGCTCGGCACACGCTCACGCCCCCCTTGCGCAAGGCAGGTCACGATGGACGACACACAGGCCGGGCCGCCGCCCGCCGGGCCGCTCTCCGGCTACACGGTGGGGGTCACCGCCGCGCGGCGCGCCGACGAGCTGATCGCGCTGCTGCGGCGGCGCGGCGCGGTGGTCCTGCACGCGCCCGCGCTGCGGATCGTGCCGCTCGCGGACGACAGCGAGCTGCTGGCCGCGACCAAGGAACTCATCGGCTGCGCGCCGGACGCGGTGGTCGCCACCACCGCCATCGGCTTCCGGGGCTGGATCGAGGCCGCCGACGGCTGGGGGATCGGCGAGGAGCTCCTGACCCGGCTGCGGGCCACCGAACTGCTGGCCCGCGGACCGAAGGTGAAGGGCGCGATCCGGGCCGCCGGGCTGGTCGAGACCTGGTCGCCGAAGTCGGAATCGCTCGCGGAGGTACTGGACCGGCTCCTCGCGGGCGGGGTCGCCGGGCGGCGGATCGCGCTCCAGCTGCACGGGGAGCCGCTGCCGGGGTTCGTGGAGGCGCTGCGGGCGGGCGGGGCCGAGGTGATCGTCGTACCGGTGTACCGGTGGATGCCGCCGGAGGACGTCGGGCCGCTGGACCGGCTGCTCGACGCGATCGCCCTGGGGGCGGTGGACGCGGTCAGCTTCACCTCCGCGCCCGCCGCGGCGTCGCTGCTGGCGCGGGCCGCGGAGCGGGAGATGACGGAGGCGGTGCTCGACGGGCTGCGCACGGGGGTGCTCGCGGCGTGCGTGGGGCCGGTGACGGCGCTGCCGTTGCAGGCGCAGGGGGTGATGACGGTGCAGCCGGAGCGGTTCCGGCTGGGGCCGCTCGTGCAGGTGCTGTGCCAGGAGCTGCCGGGGCGGGCCAGGGTGCTGCCGGTGGGCGGGCACCGGGTGGAGATCCGCGGGCACGCGGTCCTGGTCGACGAGGAACTGCGGCCGGTGCCGCCGGCCGGGATGTCCCTGCTGCGGGCGCTGGCCCGGCGGCCCGGCTGGGTCGTGGGGCGGGCGGAGCTGCTCCGGGTGCTGCCGGGGGCGGGCCGCGACGAGCATGCCGTGGAGACGGCGATGGCTCGGCTGCGGGTGGCGCTGGGCGTGCCGAAGCTGATCCAGACGGTGGTGAAGCGGGGGTACCGGCTGGCGCTGGACGCGGGCGGCGAATCGAAATACGCCGCCGAGCCGGACGCCTGACCCCGGGCCGGGGGCGCGATCAGCCTCGCCGGCGTTCGAGGCGCCCCGGGAGGGTGGGTGCGGCGCCGCCGCCGGGGCTCCGCCCCGGACCCCGCGCCTCAAACGCCGGCGAGGCTGGGTCTGCCCGGGCCGGG
>NZ_JBEOXE010000059.1:0-44261 GCF_040296485.1 Streptomyces sp. NPDC002138
CCGTGGGCGACTTCAACTACTCCGACCACTGAGACCCGCGCGGTCCCGACCCGGAACCGGACCCGCACAGCACGAAGGGGAGGCGCCCGGGGGTGGGGCGCGGGCGCGTCGCCGCGGGGCGCGGGGGGCGGGTCATGCGGCTTCCGTACGGTCCGCGGTCATGGCGGCGGCGTCCAGGAGGGCCGTGCCCACGATGAGATCGGCGCCGCCGAATTCCGGGTCGTCCAGGTCCGTGCCGTCGTCCACCGCGAAGAGCAGCCGCTCCTCGCCCTGGCGGTACGCCGTGCCGACGGCCGGGCTCGCGGCGTGTACGGCGAGCAGCGCGACCAGGTACGGCAGGTCCGGGTCGAGCAGCCGGGCCTCGGCGAGCAGGCCGGACAGGCGGCGCGGGGCGTCGTGCGGCAGGTCCAGCAGCCGCATGGCGGTGGCCAGCTGTTCCTCGCTGAACCGGCTGTCGTCGGGGGTGGCGATCAGGTCCGGCTCGGGCATCTCCACGCCGAGGTGTTCGCGCTCGACGGGCGGGGTCAGCAGGATCTCCACGAGGTCGGTGACCCGCACCGAGACGGGGTTGCGCAGACCGGCCCCGGCGGCGAAGAACGCGTCCGTGACCCGGCACGCCCGGGACACCGGCAGCGGCAGCAGGGGCGCGACGAGCTGCCCGTACAGGTCGATGCCGGAGCGCGGCGCGGGGGCGGCGAAGGCCTGGCGGTCCTGTTCGGCGCGGAAGAGCGGCCCCGCGTCGAGCAGCCGGGACTGCAGCTGCGTGTGGCGGCGGATGCAGTCCTTGACGATGTCGACGAGCTCGGCGGCGCGCCGCTTGTTCTCGGGCTCCTCGGTCTCGTCGCGGGCCTTGCGGATGTTGGTGAGGATCGCGTTCTCGTGCCGGTAGCGGTCGGCGACGTGGTCCAGCGCCTCCGCGATCATGTCCGGGACGGCCTGGAGCCAGTCCACGGCGCGCACGTTGCGCCGGGTCGCGTCCAGGGTCCGGCGCAGGGTCTCGGCGTACTGCACGGTGCGGTAGCGGGCCTGCTCGGCGGCCAGTTGGGCGTCGGCGAGCCGGCCCCGGCTGATCAGCACCTCGAGCTTCACCTCGGCGGCGATCTGGGCGCTGGTGACATCGGTGTCGAGCGCGCCGACGAGGACGTTGACGGCCTCGTCGGTGGTGCGCAGGTAGACGGCGCCGCCGTAGCCGGGGACTTCCTCGATGAGCTTGAAGTCGTAGTCGCGCCGGACGTAGACCCCGTCGGGCCCGAAGGTGCCGTAGATCGCGCGGAAGCCGCGGTCGACGCTGCCGACGTTGATCAGGTTCTCCAGGACCCAGCGGGCCACCCGCTCGTGCTCCGCGGCCGGACGGGCGGGGGCCTGGGCGGCGACGCGGGGCAGCAGCCGGGCCACCATCTGCTCGTGGTCCGCGCCCGTGTCGAAGTCCATGTTCAGCGTGACCAGGTCGATCGCGGCGAGCGCGACCTCGGCCATGGCGTAGCCGCCGTACTCGCCGGCGAGGTTGGCCTTGCGCACGTCGAGGTCGTGCAGCGGCGCGGTGCAGGCGAGCGCGCGCAGGCGCCTGGCCAGGCCTTCGTCGGCGGCCGGGCCCGGCGCCGGGGAGGGACGGGTCTTCGCCGGGGCAGGGAAAGTCACGACGGAAAGACTAGGCGGTGACACGGACAACATCCCAAACGGCATGGTTCGGCCGGATCGTCCGCCCGGCCCGCGGACGCGCCCGCGCCCGCGCCCGTTCCGCGTTCGCCGCGGTTCCGTGGCCTGGTTCGCGCGAGCCGCTGTTCCGCGCCCGCCGCTGTTCTACGCTCGCCGCATGGCATCCATGATCACATCCGCGATCACCTCCGAAGGCCCCGCGCCGGACGCGACCGGACCCGTCATCGACCTCAACGCCGATCTGGGCGAGGGGTTCGGCCGCTGGACGCTCACCGACGACGAGGCGCTGCTGTCGGTGGTGACCAGCGCCAACGTGGCCTGCGGTTTCCACGCCGGGGACCCGTCGATCATGCGGCGGGTCTGTGAGCTGGCCGCCGAGCGGGGCGTCCGGATCGGGGCGCAGGTCTCCTACCGCGATCTGGCCGGGTTCGGGCGGCGGGCGATGGAGGTGCCGCCGGGCGAGCTGGCGGCCGAGGTGGCCTACCAGATCGGAGCGCTGGACGTCTTCGCACGGGCCGCCGGGTCACGGGTGTCGTACGTGAAGCCGCACGGCGCGCTGTACAACCGCACCGTGCACGACGCGGCGCAGGCGGGCGCGGTGATCGAGGGCGTGCGGCTGGCCGCGGGGGCCGGGGCCGACCTGCCGGTGCTCGGTCTGCCCGGCTCGCTGCTGCTGGCGGCCGCCGCGGAGGCGGGGCTGACCGCCGTCCCGGAGGCCTTCGCCGACCGCGCGTACGCGCCCGGCGGGACCCTGGTGCCGCGCGACCGGCCGGGGGCGGTGCTGGGCACGGCCGAGGCGGTGGTGGCGCAGGCCCTGGCACTGGCCGCCGGGGGTGCGGTGACGGCCGTCGACGGGTCCCGGGTGGTGGTCGCGGCCCGGTCGCTGTGCCTGCACGGGGACACGCCGGGGGCGGCGGAACTGGCCGCGCGGGTACGGGACGCCCTGGGCGGCGCCGGGGTGCGGATGGCGGCCTTCGCGTGAGCGCCGTCGCCGTCGCCGTCCCACGGGTGCTGCGCGTGGGCCGGGACGCGCTGCTGTGCGAGCTCGGTTCGGCGGCCGGGGTGGCGGCCCTCCACGCGGAGTTGCTGCGCCGTCGCGCCGCGGGCGAGCTGGGCGACGTACGGGAGATCGTGCCGGCCGCGCGGACGGTACTGCTGGACGGCGTACGGGAGCCCGCCGCGCTCGCCGCCCGGATCGGCGGCTGGCGGGTGCCGCCGCTCGCTCCGGCCGACGGGCCGCTGGTACGGGTGCCGGTGCGCTACGACGGGCCGGACCTGGCCGAGGTGGCCGCGCTGTGGGACGTACCGGCCGCGCGGGTGCCGGAGATCGTGGGCGGGACGGAGTTCCGGGTGGCCTTCTGCGGTTTCGCGCCCGGCTTCGGCTACCTGACGGGGCTCCCGGAGCGGTTCCATCCGCCCCGGCGGGCCAGCCCCCGGACGTCCGTCCCGGCGGGGTCGCTCGCGCTGGCGGGCGAGTACGCGGGCGTGTACCCGCGCTCCTCCCCCGGCGGCTGGCAGCTGATCGGGTCCACCGACGCGGTGCTGTGGGACCCGGCGCGCGAACCCGCGGCGCTGTTCGCACCGGGCGTGCGGGTCCGGTTCGTGGAGGCGGGCGCGTGACGGGCGGGGCGGGCCTCGGCGGGGCGGGCCTGGTGGTCGTGCGGGCCGGGGCGCTGAGCACCGTGCAGGATCTCGGCCGGGCCGGGTACGCGCACCTCGGGGTGCCGCGCTCCGGTGCGCTCGACGCTCCCGCGCACGCCCTCGCGAACCGGCTGCTGGGCAACCCGTCCGGGGCCGCGACCCTGGAGACCACTCTGGACGGGGTCGCGCTGCGGGCCCTCGGCCCGGTCACCGTCGCGGTCACGGGCGCGCCGTGCGCGGTACGGGCGGCGGGGCGCCCGGCGGCCTGGAGCGCGCCCGTGCGCCTCGCGGCCGGGGAGGTGCTGGACGTCGGGCCCGCGCTGGGCGGGGTGCGGGCGTACGTGGCGGTGCGCGGGGGTTTCGCGGTCCCGGCGGTGCTGGGGAGCCGGTCGACCGATCTGCTGTCCGGGCTGGGGCCGGCGGTCCTTCGGGCGGGGGCCGTCCTGCCGGTGGGGGTGCCCGAGGGGCCGGTCCGGGGGGCGGACACGCCGCGGCTGCCGGCGCCACCGGCGGAGCTGGTCCTGCCGGTGCTGCTCGGGCCGCGGGCCGACTGGTTCACCGCCGCGTCGGTGGCGGCGCTGGGGCGGTCGTCGTACCGGGTCTCTTCGGCGGGCAACCGGATCGGGCTGCGCACGGAGGGCGGGCCGCCGCTGGTGCGGGTGCGGGGCGGTGAGCTGCCGAGCGAGGGGATGGTGCTCGGGGCGGTGCAGGTGCCGCCGGACGGGATGCCGGTGGTGTTCCTGGCCGATCATCCGGTGACGGGCGGCTATCCCGTGCTCGGCGTGGTCCCGGCGGAGGCGCTGCACCTCGCGGCGCAGGCCCGGCCGGGTATCCCGGTCCGCTTCACCCCCCTGGGCTGACCGGGCCCGGGGTGGCGACCGAGCCGCTCGGCATCCCATGCCTCCGGCGGGCCCTCAAACGCCGGGCGGGCTGGATGTGGGCCCAGCCGGGCCGGATCCGAGACGCTGCCCCACCAGCCGCGCTACCCGTCGGCCCTCAAACGCCGGGCGGGCTGGAATGGGGCCCAACCGAGGCGGCGCCCCATCAGCCGGGCCACCGGTCGGCCCCCAAGCCCCGCGCACGCTGGAATCGGCCCCGGCCATCCGGCGACGAACTCGCCGAGAGGCCTCCGGCGGGCCCTCAAACGCCGGGCGGGCTGGATATGGGCCCAGCCGGGCCGGATCCGAGACGCTGCCCCACCAGCCGCGCTACCCGTCGGCCCTCAAACGCCGGGCGGGCTGGAATGGGGCCCACCCGAGGCGGCGCCCCATC
Organism: Streptomyces sp. NPDC002138; assembly: GCF_040296485.1. Taxonomy (NCBI): domain Bacteria; kingdom Bacillati; phylum Actinomycetota; class Actinomycetes; order Kitasatosporales; family Streptomycetaceae; genus Streptomyces; species Streptomyces sp. NPDC002138. Next base: position 4,570 of record NZ_JBEOXE010000059.1, read on the forward strand.
AGCCGGGCCACCCGTCGGCCCCCAAGCCCCGCACACGCTGGAACCGACCCCGGCCATCCGGCGACGAACTCGCCGAGAGGCCTCCGGCGGGCCCTCAAACGCCGGGCAGGCTGGATATGGGCCCAGCCGGGCCGGATCCGAGACGCTGCCCCACCAGCCGCGCTACCCGTCGGCCCTCAAACGCCGGGCGGGCTGGGTTTGGCCGCAGCCGGCCCGACCAGAAGCGAGGCGGTACGGCCCCGTCAAGCGCGCCGCCCGTCGGCGCCCCGCGTCTCCGGGACGGGCATCGGTGCGGCCGGGACACTGGTTCACCTGCGCACGGCGGTCCGGTTCGCTCGGCGCCGTGCGCGGCACCCTCGGGGGCCGCTCCGGGGCGGGCCGGGCAAATCCAGCCCGCCCGGCGTTTGAGGGCCCGCCGGAGGCACAGTCCCGCCCCGCGCCGCCGCCGCTGCACGACCGATCTCGATCGGCCGCCGTTCAGCGGCGATCCGGTTGGCTCGGGCCGTGCGCGGCACCCTCGGGGGCTGCTCCGGGGCGAGCCGGGCAGACCCAGCCGCCCGGCGTTTGAGGGCCCGCCTGAGACATGGTTTCGCCCCCGCTGCCGCGGTTACACGGCCGATTCCGGGGCGATCCGGTTGCGGACGGCCGACTGGACGTCTTCCTCTTCCGCCGGGTCCGTCGCCAGGCGGCGCAGGCGCGGGGCGACGCGGGCGTCGGCGGTCTCGGCGTGGTGGGCGGCCACCTCGCGGGTGGTCTCCTCGCAGTCCCACAGGCACTCGACCGCGAAGCCCGCCGCGAAGGACGGGTCGGTGCTGGCCAGCGCCCGGGCCGCGCGGCCGCGCAGGTGGGAGGAGGCCGTCTCGCGGTAGACGTGCCGCAGTACGGGCGCGGCGCAGCCGATGGCGAGCCGTCCCGCCCCGTCCACCAGGGTGAAGAGCCGCACCGTGTCGGGCCCGTCCGCGCGGACGGTGGCCCGCAGCGCGCCGAGCACCAGCGGAGCGTCCTCGGCGTCGCCACGGGCGGCCAGGAGGGCCGCCGCGGCCGCGCCCAGGGCGTCGGGGCGGTGCACCCAGGCGCGGGCCCGGGAGACGGCGGCGGGGCCGCACATGCGCTCGTACGCGGCCACGGCCGGTTCGTCGCCGGCGGCTTCGATCAGGTCGAGGACGGCCGGGTTGTCCGGCTCGGCCAGGACGAGGTGGTGCAGGGCCGTGGCGCGGGCGGCCTCGCCCGAGGCGCCCGCCGCGGCGGCCAGGATCGCCGAGCGGTCCTCGGGGCTCGCGACGGCGGCCAGGCAGCGGGCCGCGGGCACGTGCAGCGGCGTACCGCGGCGCAGCCCGTCCTCGGCCCAGTCGAAGACGGCCTGGACGCCCCAGCCCGGGCGCGGCCCGGCGGGGGTCAGCTGCCGCTGCCAGCGGTCGAAGGAGCCCTGCTGACGGGCGGCGCGCAGCCGCTCGCCGAACTCGGGGCCCTCTTCCCACAGGCACCACGGGCGCGGTTCGTACGCGTCGCGGACGGCGGCCGCCAGCAGCGCCCCGCCCTCGGCGGTGTCGGGGAACCGGGCCAGGACGGGCCTGGCCAGGGCGCGCAGCCCGGCGTCGTCGTCGCGCAGCGCGAGCTCGTCGAGGGCCCAGGCCCAGTTCGAGCCGGCGGCGGCGTAGCGGCGCAGCAGCATCAGCGCGTCGTCGCGGCCGTACGAGGCCAGGTGGCCGAGGACGGACAGGGCGAGCCCGGTGCGGCCCTCGCCGTCGTCGAGGAGGTCTTCGGCGCTGAAGAGGTGCGCCTCGATCTCGCCGAGCGGACCGCTGAGGTCCAGGTACAGCCGGGCGTAGTACAGGGAGCGGTTCTCGACCTGCCAGTCCTGGCGCGGATCGCGCAGTACGCACTGGTTGAGGGCCGCGAGGGCCTCCGCCCGGGGCGCGGCGAGCGCGTGCAGCGTGCCGTCACCGCGGCCGCGCTGGAGGAGACCGAGCAGGGTCCCGCTCGGCGCTATGACTGGTTCGAACATGGGAGTGGCCTCAAATCAAGCTGGGGACGCGACCGGGAATCGGGATTCACAGGGCCGCGTAACAGCATGTGAGGACGTTCGCCGTCTTGTTCCGCTCGATGTAGACCATTGCCTTCTCACTCTCTCGGTGCGTCGCGCCCGACGGCCGGACCGGGCGGGGACCTGTCTTGTCCTGCCCGTTCCTGCCCGTCCGCCTGATTCGCGAATCGAATCCGTCGCCATGATGACCCAGCCGGTTTGTGCACCGCGACCACATTTAAGGCCGCCGTGACCAACCCGGGATGTACGCCCCCGTGGAAACGGACTACTTGGCTCCGAAGAGTTCGAGCAAGTCGGCCTTTCCGAACATGCGCGCGGTGTCCACGGCCGACGGCGTGCCCGCGTTCGGGTCGGCTCCCCCGGCGAGGAGGGCGCGGATGACGGATTCCTCACCCTTGAAGACGGCTCCGGCGAGCGGGGTCTGGCCGCGGTCGTTGGCGCGGTCGCCCTCGGCGCCGCGGGCCAGCAGGGCCGTGACGGCCTCGGCGTGGCCGTGGTAGGCGGCGAGCATGACCAGGGTGTCGCCCCGGTCGTTGGTGAGGTTCGCCGGGACGCCCGCGTCGAGGTACGCGGTGAGCGTCGCGGTGTCGCCCTGGCGGGCCAGGTCGAAGATCTTGGTGGCCAGCTCGATGACGTCCTCGTCGGGACCCTCGGGGACGTCCGGGTGGCCGTTCTCGGCGCGCTCGCTCATCGGGTCGTACCGCCTCTCATTCGCTGCCTGGCGTGAAGTTTCCCCAGGCCGGGCGGGCAGGGGAACGCACGGCGCCACGTCCGTACGGGTGAATCGACAGAGTACTGCCCACACCGGGACATGACGGGGCGGGACCGAGGCAAAGATCACCCCCGGGGCGGGAGCGCCACCGGAGCACCAGCGGAGGACCACCGGAGCGGGTCCGGAGCAGGGGCGGAGCCGGCTCGACTGGTCCAGATCGGTGAAAAATTACAGGAATCACCCATCTGCACCTTTTATCGCATTGATACTTCCTGTGAGCCTGGAACAACTGATGGTGACTGTCCCCACCCGCACCAGGAGAGCTTGGAGAGCTTCATGGTCCTGTCCATCTCAGGTGTCGTCCTGCTCGGCATCATCTGCTTCCTCTTCTTCAAGAAGGACGGGATGAAGCTGTCCCACGCGTTCGTCTGCGCGCTGTTCGGCTTCTTCCTCGCCGGATCGGCCATCGCTCCGAGCATCACGGCCAGTACGGCCAGCCTCGCGAGCCTCCTCGGCGGCATCAAGCTCTGACCGCCCCCGCCCCCGCCCCCGCCCCGACCCACACCAGCAGCACGCGAAAACTCCAGGAGACGCCCGTGGCCCGGCGCCCACTTCCCCGCATCCTCATCAGCGGCAACGCCTCGCTGAGCAGGGGTCGCGACCTCGCTCGCACGGCCGCCGACAACGCCACGGACGTCCTCCATCCGCTGCTGACCATCGGGCGCGGCCTGCGCGTCCTGGCCTCGGCCGGGCGGCGCAGGTGGGCCGCCACCCCCAAGGACAAGCGTGGTCCCGCGCTGTTCCTGGGGGCGGCCTGCGTGCTGGTGGTCGCGCTCGTGCCGTACGGACCGCTGACCGCCCTGATCACCCTCATGGCGGCGGCCGCGTGGCACGGGCGTGACCGCACGCCGGCGCAGACCGGACCCGGCGAGGCGGAGACCGAGCGGCTCGCCTCCCTCTACGAGGCGCTCGTCCCGTACTTCTCCATCCCGGAGGACCCCACCCCGCTCTTCGCCCACGGCGGGGAGTGGGACAAGGCCTTCAGCGACTACGCGTTCGACGGGGCGGGCCGGATCACCCGGCTGCGGATCCGCTACCCCGCGTACTTCACCGACGGCGAGCCCTCCTCGCGGGCCCGGATCGAGTCCCTGCTGCACGCCAAGTCGGGGCGCGGGCGGGAGTACCTCTTCGACTGGGACGAGGAGGGCAATCAGCTCGACCTGAACGTGCTGGCGGCGCTGCCCACGAGCATCGCCGCCCAGCCCTTCGTGACCACGCCCGGCGAGACCGTCCTCGGCTTCACCGACGCCGCCTCGGTCCAGCGGACCCTGCCGGTGACGGACGGCGAGGAGACCCGGGACGCGCCGCCGGTGATCTGGCGGACCGGCCCGCGCTCCGCCGAACCCCACCTGCTCGCCGTCGGCCAGCCCGGCAGCGGCACCTCGACGCTGCTGCGCTCGATCGCCCTGCAGGCCCTGCGGCACGGCGGCGACGTCCTGGTGGTCGAGGGCGGCGGCAGCGGCGAGTACTCCTGCCTCTCGGGGCGTACGGGCGTACTCGCCGTGGAGAGCGGGCCGGCCGGGGCGCACGCGACCCTCGACTGGGCCGCCCAGGAAACCGAACGGCGGCTGATCGCCGGGCACCGGGCCCGCGAGGCGGGACGGCCGGCGCCCGAAGACACGCGGCGCCCGCTGTGGATCCTGCTGGACCGGCCCAGCGTGCTCGGCCACCTCGCGGCGGCCGAGGGGCACCGCGATCCGCTGGCGCTGCTCCAGGTGCCGCTGCGGCACGGGCGGGCGGCGAACGTGACGGTGGTGGTGGCCGAGCAGTTCGACCACCTGGAGCTGCTGGGCGACGCCGTGTGGCAGCACACCCGGGCCCGGGTGGTGCTCGGGCCCGCCGCGATCCCGCAGATCGCCGAGGTGCTGGGGCTGCCCCCGCACACCACCCCGACCGCGCAGGTCCCGCCCGGCCGCGGCTACGCCCGGCTCGGCTCCGGTCCCGTGCACCGGCTCCAGGTGCCCGCCACCCCGGACCCGTACGACGACGCGGCGCACCCGGTGCACCGCCAGGCCGTGCGCGAGCTGCTCCCCGAACGGGCGCACGGCACCACCCTGTCGAAGCCGCCGCGCCGGCACCCGGACCGGGCCCCGGCCCAGGGCTCCTCGATCGACGCCTCCGAGATCCCCGAGGTCGCGGCCGACGCGCCGTAGGACTTCGGGGGCTTACGCGACGAACGTGCGCGGGGGTTCCGCTCCGCTGCCGCCCGCGCCGGTGCCGACCAGACGGGCCGCGGCCGCCAGCCGGGACGCGGCTTCGTCGGCCAGCGGGCCGCCGACCGTGAAGGGCAGCCGTACGTAGCCCTCGAAGGCCCCGTCCACCCCGAACCGGGGGCCCGACGGGACGCGGACGCCGACCCGCTCCCCCACCTCGGCCAGCCGGGACCCGGACAGCCCGCCCGCCCGGGCCCACAGCGTCAGCCCGCCGCCCGGCACCACGAACTCCCAGTCCGGCAGCTCCCGGCGCACGGCCGCGACCAGCGCGTCCCGGTTCTCCCGGGCCTGGGTGCGGCGGATCTCCACCGCCTCCTCCCAGCCTCCGGTGCGCATCAGCCAGTTCACCGCGAGCTGTTCCAGCACCGGGGTGCCGAGGTCGGCGTACGCGCGGGCGGCGACCAGACTGCGGATGACGTCGGGGGCGGCCCGCACCCAGCCGATCCGCATGCCCGCCCAGAACGCCTTGCTGGCGGAGCCGACCGTGACGACGGTGCTGCCCGAGGGGTCGAAGGAACAGACCGGCCGGGGCATCTCCAGCTCGGGATCCAGCCGCAGCTCGGCCATGGTCTCGTCCACGACCAGGACGGTGCCGGCCGAGCGGGCCGCCTCGACCATCTCGCGGCGCTGCTCCTCGGAGGCCAGCGCCCCGGTCGGGTTGTGGAAGTCGGCGACGACGTACGCGAGGCGCGGCGCGGCGTCGCGCAGCACCTGGCGCCAGGTCCCCATGTCCCAGCCGCCGGGGCCGCCCGCCATGGCGACGGGGACCAGCCGGACCCCGGCGGCGCGCATGAGCTGGAGGATGTTGGCGTAGGAGGGGGACTCCACCGCGATCCGCTCGCCGCGGCCCGCGAACAGGCTGCAGATGGCGTCGATCGCGCCCATCGCCCCGGTGGTGACCATGATCTGCTCGGGCATGGTCGGGATGCCGCGCTCGGTGTAGCGGTCGGCGAGCATCCGGCGCAGCGCGGGCAGGCCCGCCGGGTAGTCCCCGTGGGTGTGCGCGTACGGCGGCAGCTCCTCGAGGGCTCCCTGGACGGCCTTGGTCAGCCAGGGCTCGGGGGCCGGGAGGGCCGCGCAGCCGAGGTCGATCATGGAGCCGAGGGCCTCCGGCGGCAGCGGTTCCAGGCCGCGGGCGGGCAGCGGGTTCCCGGCCGGGACGGAGGTCCAGCTCCCGGCGCCGCGCCGGGACTCCAGGAACCCCTCGGAGCGCAGGGCCTCGTAGGCGGCGGCGACCGTGGTGCGGCTGAGCGAGAGGGCGACGGCCAGCTCGCGCTCGGCGGGCAGCCGGGCCGCGACCGGCACCCGGCCCTCCAGGACCAGCAGCCGGATCCCGTCGGCGAGCGAGCGGTAGGCGGGCGGCTTGCGCGCGCCGGGCGCCGCGGGCTGCGGCTGCTGGGAGGTGATGAGCCGGGCGAGCTGCGCGGCACCCACCGCGGAGGTCCACTGAGCCATGCTGTCCGGTCCACCTTCGAAGGATTGGCCCCGGAGCGGGGGTTCCGCGGCCGGGATTGGCTTGGTTCTGCGGCCCAGGGTGTCACGCCGGGAGCCACCCCGGCCAGGGGGCACCCACCCTCCGGAGCCGTCCGGCCCCGGGGCGTGCCGCGACCGGGCCGGAGGCGGACCGGCCGAGGCGGAGCCGCCCCGGCCGGTGCATACTGCCGCCGTGACGCACGTACGCCTTCGGCACCCCTACCTGGACCACCCGGCTCCGCTTCCCTTCGCGCACCGCGGCGGGGCCGCGGACGGGCTGGAGAACACCGCCGCCGCCTTCCGGCGGGCCGCCGCCGCGGGTTACCGGTACTTCGAGACCGATGTCCACGCGACCGCCGACGGGCGGCTCGTCGCCTTCCACGACGCGACGCTGGACCGGGTCACCGACGCCCGGGGCCGGATCGGCGAGCTGCCGTGGAGCGCGGTGCGCGCGGCGCGGGTGGCCGGGAGCGAGCCGTTGCCGCTGTTCGAGGAGCTGCTGGAGGAGTTCCCCGACGCCCGTTGGAACATCGACGTCAAGGCCGAGCCGGCGCTGTTCCCGCTGATCGACCTGGTCGCGCGGACGGGGGCGTGGGACCGGGTGTGCGTGGGCTCGTTCTCGGAGGGGCGGGTGGCCCGGGCGCAGCGGATCGCGGGGCCGCGGCTGGCCACCTCGTACGGGGTGCGGGGCGTGCTGGGGCTGCGGCTGCGCTCGTACGCGATCCCGGCGGCGCTGCGCGTGGGCGCGGTGGCGGCGCAGGTTCCGGAGGTCCAGTCGGGCATCCGCGTGGTCGACCGGCGCTTCGTACGCACCGCGCACGCGCGGGGACTCCAGGTACACGTCTGGACCGTGAACGAACCGGAACGTATGGAGGCGCTCCTGGACCTGGGTGTCGATGGCATCATGACCGACCGGATCGACATCTTGCGCACGGTGCTGGAGCGCCGCGGGGCCTGGGCCTGACAGGCCCGCACGCCGCCGCGCGGGGCGCGGCGGGCCGTGCGGTACGGGGACCAGCGAGGGGGCACTGATGAGTGCGCGGACCACAGCGGAAACGGAACCCGGTGCGGGGGACGGCGCGAGCGGGAGCGACGGGGACGGCGCCGCGAGAGCGGAGGCGGCCGCGCGCAAGCGGGAACAGCACGGCTGGTACTTCTACGACTTCGCGTGCTCGGTGTATTCGACGAGCGTGCTCACGGTGTTCCTCGGGCCGTACCTGACGGCGGTGGCCGAGGCCGCCGCGGACGCCCACGGCTACGTCCACCCGCTGGGCATACCGGTGCGCGCCGGGTCGTTCTTCGCGTACGCGGTGTCGGCCTCGGTGATCGTGGCCGTCCTGATCATGCCGCTGGTGGGCGCGGTCGCCGACCGGGGCGGCCGAAAGAAGCCGCTGCTCGCGGCGGCGGCGTACACGGGGGCCGCGGCCACGGCCGGGATGTTCTTCCTGGACGGCGACCGGTACCTGCTGGGCGGGCTGCTGCTGATCGTGGCGAACGCCGCGCTGGCGGTCTCGATGGTGCTGTACAACGCCTACCTGCCGCAGATCGCCGGGCCGGACGAGCGGGACACCGTCTCCTCGCGGGGCTGGGCCTTCGGCTACACCTCGGGCGCCTTCGTCCTGGTGCTCGACCTGGTCCTGTTCCAGGGCCACGATTCCTTCGGCCTCTCCGAGAGCATGGCGGTGCGCATCTGCCTGGCCTCGGCCGGTCTGTGGTGGGGAGCCTTCGCGATCATTCCGCTGCGCCGGCTGCGCGACCGGACGGTGGTCCGGGAGGCGCACACGGGTCCGGCCGTCAGCGGCTGGCGGCAGCTGATCGCGACGCTGAAGGACATGCGGCGCTATCCGCTGACCCTCTCGTTCCTGCTGGCGTACCTGATCTACAACGACGGCGTGCAGACGGTGATCTCCCAGGCCTCGATCTACGGTTCGGAGGAGCTGGAGCTGGAGCAGTCGACGCTGATCGTGGCGGTGCTGCTGGTCCAGGTGCTCGCCGTGGCGGGCGCGCTGGGGATGGGCCGTCTGGCCCGTTCGTACGGCGCCAAGCGGACGATCCTCGGTTCGCTGGCCGCCTGGGGGCTCACCCTGGCCGCCGGGTACTTCCTGCCGGCCCGTACGCCGGTGTGGTTCTTCGCACTCGCGTCGATGATCGGACTGGTGCTGGGCGGCAGCCAGGCGCTCTCGCGCTCGCTGTTCTCGCACCTCGTCCCGGCGGGCAAGGAGGCCGAGTACTTCTCCGCGTACGAGATGAGCGACCGTGGCCTGAGCTGGGTGGGCCCGCTGGTCTTCGGTATGACGTACCAGGTCACGGGCAGTTATCGCGATGCGATCATCTCGCTGGTCGTCTTCTTCGCACTGGGATTCGTGCTGCTCGCGCGGGTGCCGGTGCGCCGCGCGGTGGAGGCGGCGGGGAATCCTGTTCCGGAAAGGATCTGAGCGCGGTCGGGCGGCGGCCGGAGGGGCCCGCGGGCCGATCTGGCGAACGAGTTCCGAACAAATTTAGACGTTGAAGCGAAGGGCCGGTAGTGTACGCCTTTGGCCTGCCAGGCGGACCGTTACTGCGTACTCAATAAAGGGAGACGCTGGGTGACATCTGCTGCCAGATGTGACAAAACGGGCATTGGTGGGTACAACAAGGGGCGGTACGACGGGCGACGCATGACCCGGAGCGGGAATCAATACCGCCGACCGGACGTTGACCGGATGACGACGACAGCGACACCTGTCCTGTGGGCGACAAGCCCGGGAGGCACGATTCATGAGTGAGCGAGCTCTCCGCGGTACGCGCCTCGTGGTTACCAGCTACGAGACGGACCGCGGCATCGATCTGGCCCCGCGCCAGGCGGTGGAGTACGCATGCCAGAACGGACATCGATTTGAGATGCCGTTCTCGGTTGAGGCCGACATTCCGCCGGAGTGGGAGTGCAAGGCGTGCGGCGCCATGGCACTTCTGGTGGACGGCGACGGGCCCGAAGAGAAGAAGGGCAAGCCTGCGCGAACGCACTGGGACATGCTCATGGAGCGACGCACCCGCGAGGAGCTGGAGGAAGTGCTGGCCGAGAGGCTGGCGGTCCTTCGTTCCGGCGCCATGAACATTGCCGTGCATCCGCGGGACAGCCGCAAGTCCGCCTGACAATCGGACACGACAAGCCGAGGGCCCCCGCCACATTCCGTGTGGCGGGGGCCCTCGGCTTTGTCGCGCCCGCGCCCGTGCCCGGGCCCGCGCCCGGAGGGGCGGCCCGCAGGGGATGTCCGGTACCTCCGATTGAGGTGGCTTTTATGCGGAGCCAGGCACACTGGTCGGTATGACGACCGGCGTTCCCACCTCGACGGCCCCCCGGCGGCGCTCGCCCGCCCGTACTTTCGTTCCCCTGGCGGTAGCCGCCTGGCTCATCCTGGAGATCTGGCTGCTCAGCCTGCTCGCCCGGGCCGGCGGCGGCCTCGCCGTCGCCCTCGCGATCGCGGGCGGTCTGCTGCTGGGCGTCGTGGTCATCAAGCGGGCCGGACGGCGGGCCTTCCAGAACCTGACCCAGACCTTCCAGCAGGCCCAGGCGGGTCGGGCCCCGGCCCCGCAGCAGACCGGTTCGGGCAACGGCCTGATGATGCTCGGCGGCCTGCTGCTGATCCTGCCGGGGCTGCTCTCCGACGTGGCGGGCCTGCTGCTGCTCCTGCCGCCCGTGCGGGCCTGGGTCGGCCGCCGCGCGACCGGGACGCTGGAGCGCAAGATGGCCGCGGCCCCCGCGGGCCCCTTCGGCGACGCCTTCCAGCAGGCCCGGATCCACCAGCACGACGGCATGGTGGTCCAGGGCGAGGTGATCCGCGAGGACGCGGCGCGGCGCCCCGGGACCGGCCCGGACACCGGCTACCGGCCGCCGCTGGCTCCCTGAACGACGTGCGCGACACCTGCACGACGGCGTGCGCGACACCTGCACGACGTACGCGCGCTGCCCCGGCCCACGATCGGCCGGGGCAGCGCGCGTCCGCGGGCTCAGGACCGCTGGGGCGCCTTCAGGGCCAGCTTCGCGGCGCGGGCGGAGACGCCCCACTGGGTGACCCGCCACAGCGCCTCCACGACGATGTCGCGGCTCATCTTGCTGTCGCCGAACTCCCGCTCGACGAAGGTGATGGGCACCTCGACCACGTGGAAGCCGGCGCCGACCGCGCGCCGGGCGAGATCGACCTGGAAGCAGTACCCGGCCGAGGCGACCCGCTCCAGGCCCAGCCCCTCGAGCGTCTCCCGGCGGAAGGCGCGGTAGCCGCCGGTGACGTCGCGGATCGGCACGTCCAGCATCAGCCGCGAGTACGTCGAGCCGCCGCGCGAGAGCAGCACCCGGTGGCGCGGCCAGTTGACCACGCGGCCGCCGGGCACCCAGCGCGAGCCGAGCACCAGATCGGCGCCCTTGAGGGCGGTGAGCAGCCGGGGCAGTTCCTCGGGCTGGTGGGAGCCGTCGGCGTCCATCTCGACCAGGACGCCGTAGTCGCGCTCCAGGCCCCAGGCGAAGCCCGCCAGATAGGCGGCGCCGAGGCCTTCCTTGCCCTTGCGGTGCAGGACGTGCACCTGGTCGTCGGCGGCGGCCAGCTCGTCGGCGAGCTTTCCGGTGCCGTCGGGGCTGTTGTCGTCCGCCACCAGGACGTGTGCCCGGGGAACCGCCGCGCGCACGCGGGCGACGATCGGACCGATGTTCTCCGCCTCGTTGTAGGTCGGAATGATCACCAGGACCGTGCCGAGCGGCCCGTGGCGCCGCTCTCCGCCGTCACTCACTGATTCCCCTTCGCCTCTTCCCCGTTCCGTCACGGAAAGCTGATTTTAGAGCAGCGGGAAGGGTGCGACGGGAGGGGTGCTGCGGAGAATCGGGGCCCGGGGTCCTTCGGGCCGGCCGGGCGCCCGCTGGCTGCGGGCCGCCGTGACCGTTGTCTACTGGACCCCCGGCCCCGATCGGGCCACCCTCCCCCACGCTCCTTCGAGCAGGGGGGAACTCCGTCCGGCGAAACCTTCCCTCGCCCCCGAGGCGCGGGCGCGCTGAGCGGACGGGTCCGTCCGGCACGGTCGTCCTGTGGTGGACCCGGCCGAACCTATCCGGGTCGGGGCGCCCGTACCGAACCGAGGCCGGACGGATCACCCCTGTGGCCGTACGAATACCTCCCGGCCGCCGACCACGGTGGCCAGGCACACCGGCAGATCGGCGCCGGGCGTCAGCAGCGGCAGGCCGGGCGTGCCGGAGCGCGGGTCGGTGGACCAGCGGGACACCCGGTCGTCGGGGGCCTGGACCACCAGCTCGTCGGTCTGCCACAGCGCGTAGTCGGCCGGGGCGCCCGGCACCAGCACGCCCGCGTCGTCGCGGCCCAGGGCCCGCCAGCCGCCCCGGGTGTGGGCGGTGAAGGCGGCCCGGACGGAGATCCGGTGCTCCGGGGTCCGGTGGAAGGCGGCCGCCCGGACCGTGCCCCACGGGTCGAGCGGGGTGACGGGGGCGTCCGAGCCGAAGGCGAGCGGGACGCCCGCCTTGAGCATCGCGGCGAAGGGGTTCAAGGTGCGGGCCCGCCCGGCGCCCAGCCGGTCGGCGTACATCCCCTCCTCGCCGCCCCACGCGGCGTCGAAGGCGGGCTGGACGGAGGCGGTGAGGCCGAGGTCCGCGAAGGCGGCGATGGTGGCCGGGGTCATCATCTCGGCGTGCTCGACCCGGTGCCGGGCGGCGCGCACGCGGGCCAGGCCGACCTTCTCGGCGGCCGCGCGGACCCCGTCGACGACGGCGGTGAGCGCGGCGTCCCCGATGGCGTGGAAACCGGCTTGCAGGCCCGCCTCGGTGCAGGCGGCCACATGCGCGGCGACCTCGGTGGCGTCGAGGTAGCCGGTGCCCGTGTGGGCGGCGTCGGCGTACGGGGTGTGCAGGCAGGCGGTGTGCGAGCCCAGGGCCCCGTCGACGAAGAGGTCGCCCGCGGCGCCGATCGCGCCGAGCTCCCGGGCCAGCTCCAGGTCGCGGTCGGCCCAGTAGCCGAAGACGCGCGGGCCGGGCCGCTCGCGGGCGAGGTTCAGCAGGTCGTGGAAGTCCTCGGCCGAGGAGATGTCCGGGCCGCCGCATTCGTGTACGGACCCGATGCCGAGCGAGGCCGCGTGGTCGAGGGCGGCCCGCTGGGCCTCGGCGCGCTGGGCGGGGGTGACGGCGGCGAGCGCGGCGGCGCGGACGGCGTGGTGGTCCGCGCGGGTCAGCGGCTCGTCCCCGTCGCCCCGCACGCCGGGGACCAGGTCGAGCAGGGCGGTGGTGACGACGGCCGAGTGCACGTCGACGCGGCTGAGGTAAAGCGGACGGCCGCCGGCCGCCTCGTCCAGCTCGGCCCGGCGCGGGGCGCGCCGCTCGGGCCAGCGGGCCGCGTCCCAGCCGTGCCCGAGCAGCACCCGGTCCTCGGGCCGCCGCCGCGCGTACGCCCGTACGAGCTCCAGCGCGTCCGGCAGCGAGCGGGCGCCGGTCAGGTCCAGGCCGGTGAGGGCGAGGCCGGTGGCGGTGGTGTGGACGTGGGCGTCGGTGAAGGCGGGAGTGACGAGCGCGCCGTCCAGGTCGACGACCTCGTCGACGCCCTGCGCGAAGGCGTCGGCGGCGCCTTCGGAACCGACCCAGGCGATGTGGCCGCGCTCGACGACCATCGCGGTGGCGAAGGGGTCGGCGGGGCTGTGCACTTCGCCCCGGCGGAGCAGGACGGTGGGCAGGGAGTCGGCGGAAGCGGCGGCGGCGGCGCGGTCGGTCATGGGACCAGTCTCGCGGGTCCGCGGGCGCGGTCGGCACCGGGGCCCGCCGGGGCGGGCCCCGGCGGGCCGTTCAGACGCGGGGCGGCCGGGCCTCGTACGGGGTCGACAGGACCACCGTGGTGCGCGTCGAGACGTGGGCCAGGGCGCGGACGCGGCCCAGCAGGTCCTCCAGCTCCAGCGGGGTCGCCACCCGGACCTTGAGGATGTAGTTCTCGTCGCCCGCCACGCTGTGGCACGCCTCGATCTCGGGGACTCCGGCCAGCCGGTCCGCGATGTCGTCGGGAGCGCTCGGGTCGAACGGTTTCGCCGAGATGAAGGCGGTCAGGGGCAGCCCGACGGCTTCGGGGTCGACGACGGCCGCGTAGCCGCGGATCACTCCGCGCTGCTCCAGGCGGCGTACCCGCTGGTGTACCGCGGACGTGGACAGTCCCGTGGCCTTGCCCAGGTCGGTGTAGCTCATCCGCCCGTCCCGCACCAGCAGATCCACGATCTGGCGGTCCAGCTCCTCCATTGCGCTCATAGCCGCCCAACCTATGGCCCAAGGGCGCTCCAGGCCCAGTGGTGTCCACGGACAAGTGGCACCTGCGGCAGGCATGTGACGAAGGCCACAAAGGTATGCAGGCGTACGCGGGGCGGTTGTGGTTACTCGTGCCGCGCGACGGGAAGTGCTTGCTGTGGCCGTGGCCGAATGCCCGCCCGGTCCACCCAAGGGGGAGTACATCCATGCAGAACACCAAGCGCGCCGGTCGCACCGCACCGGCGCCACACGAACGCTTCGACCGGCTGGAACTCGTCGACGGCGACTACGGCGACTTCGACCGGGACGCCGATGACCCGGACTACGACGGGGCCGACGGGGCCTTCGACGTCCACCACGCCGTCTGCCCCGACTGCGGGCAGTCGATCGCCTTGGTCGCGGACGAGGAGTTCCTGCCGGAGCACGGGCTCTGCCTGAGCCCCTGGAACCCGTTCGGGCTGACGGTGTGCGCGGGTACGGGCCGGCCCGCCGCCGACGCCCAGGCGGCCGCTGAGAGCGCCGCGGCGGACCGGGAGCTCGACCAGGTCGTGCTCCTGACGCTCCCCCAGGGCCTCGACTGGCGGACGCAGCCCTTCTCGCACGTCGGCGGTCCGGGCTCGCGTCCCGTGCAGCACGTCCAGGCGGCCTGAGAGGTCACTCCCGACGGGGACCGGCCGGTCCCCGTCGGTCCGGTCGGCCGTCGGGTCGGCCGTCGGTCCGGTCGGCCGGTCGTTCCGTCGGCCGGTCGTTCCGTCGGCCGGCCGTCGGGTCAGTCCCGGTCCCAGTAGGTTCCCCGCACCATGGCGTCGATGCTGGCGTGGTGCAGGATCAGGCCGTCCGGCTCGGCCGGGACCTCGACCTCGCCGAAGTGGGCCTGGCGGTACGCGATCCGCAGCATCACGATCCCGTGCCGCAGGGCCGCGTACAGGGTGTGGAACTCCATGTCGCGCGGGGTGTGCCCGGTGAGTTCCGCGTAGCGCCGCTCCAGGTCGTCCCGGCGCAGGAAGTCCGGCAGGCCGGGCTGTCCGAAGCCGACGGTGAGGTCCTGGAAGAAGCGGTGGAGGTAGACGGTCCACCCGAGGTCGACCTCGCGCGGGGCGTAGGCCGCCATCTCCCAGTCCAGCACCGCGACCGGCCGGAAACCGTCGTAGATGACGTTGCCGATGCGGGCGTCGCCCCAGTTGAGGACCGCCGCTCCCTCGTCGGCGGGCCAGAGCTCCTCCAGCCGGTCGAAGGCCCGCTCCAGCAGCGGTGAGCGCGCCAGGCCGCCCACCACCCACTCGTAGTAGGCGCGCTGGGCGTCGACGTGCCGTCGCAGCGGGCTGCCCTGGCCCCGCGGCAGCAGGAACTCGGCCTCCTTCGCGGGGAACTGGTCGTGCAGACGGGCGAGCAGGGAGATGCTCGCCTCCTGGAGTTCGGCGCGCTCGGCGTCGCTCGCCGCGTGCAGCCAGTTGCCCTCGTAGGTGTAGGGCATGACGTCGGGCGGCACCCGCCCCTCGGCCCGGGCCATCACGAAGAAGGGCGAGCCCAGCGGCGCGGGGTCCGTTTCCAGCCACTGCACGCGCGGGACGGGCAGGTCGGTGTGTTCGGCGACCAGGCTCATCACCCGGTGCTGGCGGGGCATGTCGTAGGTGGGGAAGACGGTGTAGGCCGCCGGGTCCGCGGCCAGGCGCAGGGCGCAGGCCCGGAGCGGGGCGTCGGGATGGTCGATGTCGAAGAGCAGGGTCTCGCTGGACATGCCGTTGGAGCCGGGGACGGAGACGTTGGTGACCTTCGCCCCGGGAAGGCCGGTGCCGAGCCAGGCCGCGAGGCGGCGGCCGAGCTCCTCCGGTTCCCGGGTGGAGGTGCGGGGACGTGGTGCCGTGGCCATGGCCACCCCTTCGTGCTGTTCCTGCTGGTCGTGGGCCGCGTTCGCATGGGCGTGGGCGTGGGCGTGCGCCCTACGGGGCGACGGATCCGTAGTCCGTGAACCCGCTCGGGTCGTGGCGCCCGAAGCTGCCGTGCTCGAAGATGCCGAAGCCGGTCCGCCCGTCGAGGGTGAAGCGGGCGGAGTGGTCGGTGACCCCGTAGGCCGCCATGGGGTGGGCGGCGGGGTCGGACAGGTCGTATACCCGGCGGTCGGTCCAGCCGCGGCCCTGCCAGCTGCCGTGCTGCCAGTCGGAGGCGGGCGGGTATCCGGCGCCGACGGCGAGCGGGGAGGAGTTCAGGATCTCCACGCCCAGCTCGAGCGGCTTGCGCGCCGGATCGGTGAGGTGGATGACGGCGCTCTCGGGGTGCCTGCCGCCCCTGCGGTAGCGGATGTCGGCCTGGGGCCAGCCGAGTTGTACGTCGCCGCGCCCGGAGGCGTCGGGGAAGACCTGGACGGCCTCGTTCAGGGCGCGGTGGCCGTCGGCGTCCTCCTGGACGATGACCATGAGGAAGCGGTCCTCGAAGCGGACGGGGACCCAGAGCCAGTGGAAGCCCTCGGTGCGGTGCTCCTCGGCCGCGCGGCCGCCGTCCTCGCCGGGGATCGGCCGGACGCCCCAACTGCGGTCCCTGGTACCGGTCCACTCGCCTTCGGTGAGGCGCAGTTCCTCGCCCTTGGCCCGGATGGTGCCGGTGACACCGCCCGCCTGGACGAACCGGCGGCCCTCCAGCATCAGGCGGTCGCCGCGCCGCTGGACGTGGTGCGGCTCCCAGACGGCGGGGAAGGCGGCGGTCCAGGTGATGTCGTACGAGAGCCCGTCCGGGTCGTCGGGGTCCGCGTCGCAGTGCAGGCCGAGGGTGCTCAGCGGGACGTCGACGGTGATCCGCAGCGGGCCGACGGACAGGTTCATCCGGTCGTCGGTGAGGGCGTCGGAGGCGCGGACGGCGAGGAGTTCGTCGCCGATGCGCAGGGTGGCGTAGGCGTCGATGACCCCGGTGTTGGGATAGACGCCGAGGCCCAGGATGAGGACGGCGCGGCCGGCGTGGTCGAAGACGTGGAAGATGCAGCGGTCGTAGGCGTTGCGGTCCCCCGTGGCGACGTACTTCATCGACAACGGGGCCTGGTGGATGGGGTATTCGTCAAGGGCGATGGGTCGGTCCGCGGGCATGGCAAACCTCCTGGGCGCGGGTCGGCTCGGCGGATATGACGGTACGTCAGAAACCGCGCCCGGGGCCATAGTCGTGGCACTCGCTGACAGATCACGCGGCGGACGGGGCTCCGCGGGGCCCGCACCAGGGGACGCCTCGAACGGATACCCGCACGGCGGGGCCGATTACCCCGTCCGCGCGCGCCGCGTTGGCCCGGCATGACCACCCTTGAGGCTTCCACGGGACGGCGGCGACGACCGGTGCCCCCCGGTTACGAAGAATCGGTTCATCGCCCGGCGGACCCGCCCATCTACCGGGCGCTGCTGGCCCGCTGGGCGGACGACGGCCGCACCCTCCCGGGCCACCGCGACCCGGAGTGGTCCCGCATCGCCTCCTCCCCGGTCTGGCCGGGCGGCCCGCTCTACGGCGGGTAGGCCGTCCAGGTCGCCGCCGGGGCGTGGCCTCACTGGGTACCGAGGGCCATCCACTTCCCGGGGTGCGCCAGGGGCTCGAACCCCACCTTCGCGTAGACCTCGTGGGCGTCCGCGGTGGCCAGCAGGACGCGGCGCAGCCCGTAGGGGGCGAGGTGGTCACGGACGGCCGTGGCCAGGGCGGTGCCGAGGCCCTTGCCGCGGGCCGCGGGGTCGACGTACACGTCGCACAGCCAGGCGAAGGTGGTCCGGTCGGTCACCACTCGCGCGTAGGCCAGCTGGGCCCCGGAAGCGCGGTCGTAGACACCGAAGTTGAGCGAGTTCGCGAGGGCCCGGTCCTGCTTCTCGCGCGAGCGGCCGAGCGCCCAGTACGCGTCCTCGGACAGCCAGCGGTGGATCCGGGCGGCATCGAGGCGCGCCGGGTCCGTGGAGATCTCGCAGTCCTGCGGCAGGATCCGCCGGGCATCCGGGCTGCCCACGTCCGGGCGGTCCGCATCCGGGCGGGCGTCCGGGCGGTCCCCCTCCGGGCGGGCGTCCGGGCCGTCCCCCTCCGGGCGGGCGTCCGGGCCCGGGCCCGCCGCGGCCGGCCCGGCCGCGGCGTCCCAGCCGGTCCGGTAGTACGCCAGCCGCGCGTCCTCGGCGGTCAGGCGCATCCCCGCCGCGGCCATCACCCGCCGGGAGGCGGTGTTGTCCAGGTCGGCGTCGCCGGTCACGGCGGTGACGCCCAGGGAGCGCGCGAGGGCGAGCACGGCGCGCAGCGCCTCGGCGGCGAGGCCGCGGCCCCGGGCCGAGGGGACGAGGCCGTATCCGATCGTCACCTCGCCGGCCGCGTCCGGGGCTCCGTGGAAGTCGATCCCGCCGACGACGCTCCCGCCGTCCCGCAGCCGGATCTCGTACGGGCCGAAGGGGCCGGGGTCGCCCGTGGAAGCGCGGTTCCGCAGGAACCTCCGCAGGGCGGACAGGTCGCCCTCCGCCGGGTATCCCGGCGCCCACGGGGCCGCGTCGCCCCGCTCCCCGGCGAGCACCCGCTCCGCCTCGGCGGGGCCGACGGGGTGGAGCACGAGCCGCTCCGTCACCACGTCGACCGCTTGGGCCGCAGCGGACGCGTCGCTCACATCGGCCACATCGGCCATGCCGGTCACATCGGCCACTTCGTTCGCGTCAGCCACTTCGCTCGCGTCGCTCGCGCAGGTCACATCGGTCGGGGTGTCCGAGCCGTCCAATTCATCCATGCGGCTGGACTATCAGAGCGCCCGCGCGGACCGCACCCGGATATCGGGGCCGCGGCGGTCCGGCGGGCGCGCTCCGGCACGCTCAGCGCGACTCGGGGCCCGCGAGGTGGCGGGCGATGACCATGCGCTGGATCTGGTTGGTGCCCTCGACGATCTGCAGCACCTTGGCCTCGCGCATCAGGCGCTCGACCGGGAAGTCCGCGGTGTAGCCGTATCCGCCCAGCACCTGGACCGCGTCGGTCGTGACGGCCATGGCCGCGTCGGTGCAGAAGAGCTTCGCCATGGCAGCCTGCCGGGAGAACGGCTTGCCCGCGTCGCGCAGCCGCGCCGCCGCCAGGTACAGGGAGCGGCCGGCCTCGATCTTGGTGGCCATGTCGGCCAGCATGAAGCGCAGCCCCTGGAAGTCCGCGATCGGGTGCCCGAACTGCTTGCGGTCCAGGGCGTACGCCAGCGCCTCGTCCAGCGCGGCCTGGGCCACGCCGATCGCGCAGGCGGCGATGCCGAGGCGGCCCGCGTCGAGCGCGGCCAGCGCGATGGTGAAGCCCTGGCCCTCCTCGCCGATGCGGCGGGCGTCCGGTACCCGTACCCCGTCGAAGTGCAGCTGGGCGGTGGGCGAGCCCTTCATGCCCATCTTCTTCTCGGGAACGGCCGCCATCAGGCCCGCCGCGTCGCCGGGCACCAGGAAGGCGGTGATCCCCTTGGGGCCGGGCGCGCCGGTGCGGGCGAGG
Organism: Streptomyces sp. NPDC002138; assembly: GCF_040296485.1. Classification (NCBI taxonomy): domain Bacteria; kingdom Bacillati; phylum Actinomycetota; class Actinomycetes; order Kitasatosporales; family Streptomycetaceae; genus Streptomyces; species Streptomyces sp. NPDC002138. The sequence goes on from NZ_JBEOXE010000059.1 coordinate 23,772, forward strand.
ACCGTGTAGAAGTCGGCGATCCCGCCGTGGGTGATCCACGCCTTGGTGCCGGTCAGTATCCAGTCGTCGCCGTCGCGGACGGCCTTGGTGGCGAGCGAGGCGGCGTCCGAACCGGCGGCCGGTTCGGAGAGGCAGTAGGCGCCGAGCAGGCCGCCGCCGAGCATCGCGGGCAGGTGCTCGCCCTGCTGCTCCTTGGTGCCGTATCCGGCCAGGCCGTGGCAGGCGAGCGAATGCACGCTGACGCCGAGGCCGACGGTCAGCCGGGCCGCCGCCAGCTCTTCGAGCACCTGGAGGTAGACCTCGTACGGCTGCTCGCCGCCGCCGAACTCCCCGGCGTACGGGAGGCCCAGCAGACCGGCCTCGGAGAGGAGGGTGAAGACCTCGCGGGGAAAGCGGCCGGACTCCTCCTCCTCGGCGGCCCGGGGGCGGATCTCCCGCTGCGCGATCTCGCGCACGAGCGCGAGAAGGTCACGGGACTCCTCGGTGGGCAGCTGACGGTCCACCGGCTGCGGGGCGCGGTCGGTCATGGCGGCGCTCTCCTCCTCATCGGGCACGGCGGCGGCGCGCGAAAAGGGTGGAACGCGCCGCCGGGTCTCGGTGCTCTTGCAGCCGATGCTGCCCTCCCGGATCACGGAAGGGCCTGGCCAGCGGCTGTGGCGGCTTGAGTATGCCCGATCAGGGGCATTCCGTCACGGGTGCGGGATCGCTCCCCCGGGCACGCCCCTGACCGCTCCGTCGTCCGGTCCGTCGTCCGGCCCGCTCCGGACGCCCCGGTCCTCGGCCGGGGGAGCCGGGCACTGCGGGACGAACTCCTCGATGACGGTCAGCGTCGCGCGCAGCTGGCGCACCAGCAGGGCTCCGAGCGCGGCGCGGTCCGGGCGGTCCGGCTCGCCCTCGGTGCCGATCCAGTCGAGGGTGGTGCCTTCGACCCCGGAGAGCCAGCCGACGAGGGCGAGGCGGGCGAGCGGGGGCAGGGCGCGGTGGCCGTAGGCGCCTTCCGCGATGGTGGCGACCAGCTCCGTGCGGACCGCGTCGCGCAGGGCGAGGACCTCGGCGTCGGAGCCGACGCCGCCGGTGACGATGGTCCGGTAGGCGGCGTGGTGGTGCTCGGCGTAGTGGAGGTAGCCGTCGATGGTGCGGCGGACCCGCTCGGCGGCGGGCAGGCCGGTGTCCCCGCCGGCCCGGGCGGCCAGCTCGCCCACGGAGTCCTCGACGATGGCGAGGTAGTAGCCGCGCTTGCTCGTGAAGTAGTAGTAGATGAGCCCCTTGGCGACCCCGGCCTGCTTGGCGATGTCATCCATCGACAGTGCGTCGTACGAGGTGTCGGCGAACAACTTGCGCCCGGTCGCGATGAGTTCGGCCCGCCGAACCTGCGATCGCTCGGTCTTGCCGCGCTGTTGACTATTATTCAAATTCAGCCCTAGCCTCGAACCGCCACAGGATGCCCGCAGTATGGCAGGCCTGCGTGGCCCGCTCCTCGCACTTCCCCTGCGCACCTGACGACGTACGGGAGGCCCCACCGCCATGAGCACAGCCGCCATGAGCACAGCCGCCATGAGCTCCGCAGACCGAAATCCGGCCGAGGGCCGGGTCGACTGGAAGAGGACGGCCCTCGCCGCGCTGCCCGCGTTCGTCGCGGTCGGCGCGATGGCGATGGTGATGGCCCAGGGTGCGCTCGCCGCGTCCTTCGCCGTCTCCGGCACCAGCTTCCAGGTCTCCTCCTCCAACCTCAGCAGCAAGGGCCTCTCCTCCTACGTGCAGACGGACCGCTCCGTCGACGGCAAGGGGCACCCGGTCGCGCTCCTCGGCATCGGCGAGGCGACGCTGAGCGACATCTGCCAGTCCGCCGTGGTCGACACCCCGCTCGGCAAGGTGGTCTTCAAACTCACCGCGGGCGGGTCCGCCGGGAACGTCACCGCGACCAACCTGATCATCGACGGCGAGGACCTGAGCGGCGACGCCCGCTTCGGCACCGCCCAGATCGGCCGCGACGCCTCGACCCTGGACCAGGTGGCCGGGGTCAAGGGCGAAGCCGGGAAGTTCGGTCTGCAGGCCGGGGACATCGAGGTGGCGGGCGTGCGCTCGCACGCCTGGTCCGCGACGGGCGGCGACTTCCGGCTCAAGGGGCTCAAGCTCGACGTGGCCCTGGACGGCAAGCAGTGCTTCTAGGGCGCCCCCGGCCGGCCGCGGGACGGCTGGAGCGGCGGCTGCCGTGGCCCGCGCGCCGGGCCCGGCTGCGGGCCTGGCGCCGCACCCGGCCCTTCTGGGGCGGGCTGCTGCTGGTGCTGGGCGGGGCCGAGCTGCTGCTGGTCCCGCTCTCCCCGCTCACCATCCTGGTCAGCCTGGGCCTCGGCGGGATCGCGGCGATCGGGATCGGGCTCGCGCTGATCGCCGCGGGCCTGTTCCTGTGGTTCCTGCCCCAGGCCCGTACGTACGTCAGCATCCACGCGCTGCTGCTGTCGGTGCTGTCCTTCGTCGCCACCAACCTGGGCGGGTTCCTGCTCGGCATGCTGCTCGGGATCGCGGGCAGCGCGCTCGCCTTCGGGTGGACCCCGCTGCCCGGTCCGGAGGGCGGCGAGGAGGGTCCGTACCGTACGAGCCCGCGGGGCGGCGGTCCGCGCACCCTGGCCGCCGCGCTGCCGGTGGTGCTCCTCGCGGCGCTGGCGAGCAGCGCGCCCCCGGCCCGGGCGGCGGTGGGCGGGGCTCCGCCGATGGCCCCGCGCACTCCCCCGACGGTCACCACCTCGCTCTTCGCGCCGCAGGGGTTCGCGCTCGCCGGGATCACCCGGGTCCCGACGGCCGACGGACCGCTCAAGGTGCTGGTGCTGAAGATGCGGGCGGCCAAGCTCTTCGACTACCGGCTGCGCACCCGGGACGGCCGCGACGAGTACGGGCTCGCCGCCAGGACGCTCGACCTGAGCGGCGACGTGACCTTGTACCTCACGAAGTTCAGCGGCTGCATCGAAGGGCTGCTGTGCGTCACCTTCACCCCCGACGGGCTGCCCGCGCCGCCCGTCATCCCGCCCTTCGTCTTCATGACCGACGTCAGCGCCGAACAGGCCCTGGTCACCTCGGACCTGATCGTCACCGACGGACTGCGGCTGGAGGCCTCGTGATCGCCGTCGGGACCGGTGCGGTGGAGTCGGACCCGCGGGACGGGACCGGCGCGGCGACGGTCACAACCAGCCGGTCTGGGTGACGAACATGGCGATGACGACCACCAGGGTCCAGCCGAGCACGTGCTCCAGCCAGGCGGAATCGTCCTTGGGGCCACCGGTGCGGACGAGGTCGCGGGCACGGGAGGTCAGAGCGGCGGTGTGTGCGGTCATACCGTCCAATGTGACAGCGTTCCCCGCCTTCGCGGTAGAGACGAGGGTCACGGGTGGCGCGCGTCACGCCACCGGGCCCCGGCCGCCCGTGCGGCCGGGACCCGGTGTTCCGGGACCGGTTCCTTCCCTGACCCGCCGCTCGGGGGGCCACGGCGGACCGGCGGGTCAGACGCCGGCCCGCGGGCGCTCCCGCCCGGCCATGCCCGACATGGCGCAGGCCAGCACCAGGGCGATGCCGCCCGCGACGCAGTTGCTGACCACGGTCCGGGTGGTGTCGGCCTCGCCCACGATCACCCAGGGGGCGACGATGGTGAAGGCCGCGATGGCCACGGCGGTCCAGGCCATCGCGTGGGTGCGTTCGTACGCGGAGCCGAGTCCGCCCATGCACAGGCAGTAGGCGAGGCCCGCGATCAAGTTCGTGATCGCCAGCGCGGACAGGCCGCTGAACCCCGTGATCCAGGGCGAGGCCGCGATGTACAGGCCGGTGACGAGCGCCAGGGCCTCCACGGCCTGGGCGCGCGGGGTGGCGGTGACCCGCTCGAAGCGGGTGCGCATCTCGGCGAGGTCGGGGTGCATCTCGATGTTCGGGTGGGTGGTCATGGCGGGCCGCCTCCTACGGGGAGCCTTTATGTACCCTTTAACCGATTATGTTCCCATTCGACCCCATGGGAAACCGCTACCGGGCCCCCGTTACGGCGGGCTGCGGAACGCGTCCTTCACAGCACGCCGACCGCTTGCAGGGCTCGCAGTTGTGTCGTGTTCGGATCGGCCGGCGCGTAGAGGTAGCAGATGCCGCCGCTGCCGGAGACGACCTTGCCGGAGGCGTGGTAGCGCTTGGTGCGCAGCCATACGTTCTCCCACTCGCGCCGCCGGTAGACGCGGCGCACCGCCGGATTCGAGGGCGAGTTGGGGTCGTTGGCGATGACGTCGCCGGTGGCCGTGAAGCCGATGACGGTCATCAGGTGGCCCGCCGTGCCGTAGCCCGCTCCGGTGAGTTCCCCCTCGCGGAAGGACTGGGAGGTGATGACCGGGATGCCCGCCGCGATCAGCGTCTCCACATCGGCGAGGGAGCCGAGCCGGGTCACCACGCCCGCGAGGCCGGGGTAGGTGGCGGCGTAGGCGGCGTTGAAGGGCCAGTTGCCGCAGCCCTTGTAGGCGGAGTCGTAGGTGGCGCGGGCCGCGTGGCAGACCTGCGGGTCGGCGTACTCCTTCCTGACCCACGCCAGGGCGGAGGCGCTGGGCTTGCGGCCCCAGTACTCGATGATCATCTGCGAGGAGGTGGGGCTGCACCAGGCCTCGCCGCCGTTGTCGTATTCGGGGTACTGACCGGTGTGGATCTCCTGCGAGTAGCGCGGGACGGCCAGCTCCCGGGCCGTTCCGGGGACCGAGGCGGGCACCGTGAAGCGGTCGGGGACGTCCGAGGCCATCACCCCCGCCAGCCGGACCTCCGGCCCGAGCGGGGCGCCGGGACGGCGGTGGAGGGTCAGGCGCAGCTGCCACGCGCCGATCCGCAGGCCCCTCGTGCGCGCGGAGCCGTCGAGGGCGAGGGTGTCGGTCCAGACGGTGGAGGTGCCGTCGGTCTGGCCGTCCACGGAGGTGCGCCGGATGTCGCCGTCGCCGGAGGCCCAGCGGCCCATCACGTACCAGGGGCCCGTGACGCCGTCGGTGTAGGTCGGGCGCAGCTCGGTCTGGATCCAGGTCCCGGCGGGAGTGAGGGCGTTCCAGGAGGCGATGGCCTCGGTGGCGGGGACGGCGGGGCGGTGCACCGGGGAGGTCCAGGTCGCGTACTCCCAGGTGCCCTTCTTCCCCGTGTGCGGGTCGGCGTACTCGGTGCGCCCGGCGGGGACGGCGATCCGCAGCCCCGGGCGCGGGCCGGCGGCCGCGGCGGTCCCCCGGTGGGTCCCGGCCCGCCAGTGTCCGTACGAGTACCAGAACCGGTTGTCCACCGTCCGGCCCGGGGCCCCGGCTCCCCCGGCGCCCTTCGGGGTGGCCGCGGTCGCGGCGGAGGCGGCGGAGGCGGCGGGGACGGTGGCGGCCGTGGCGGCGGCGAGGGCCGCCGCGAGGACGGCCCGGCGCGGGGTGGGTGCGGTCATGGGCGGGAACCCCCAGTGGTGCGGGCGGGCGTGCGGTGGCGCGGCCCTGTCCGGCCGCGCGGTGTGGCCCGGCCAGCCTCCCAGCTCCCGGGGGGCCGGGGCCAGGGTGCCGGGTCCGTGTCGCGCGCCGCCGTAGGCTGGCGGAGTGGAACCACCGATCCCGCCCGGCCCCCTCGCCCCGCACGCGCCGCTCGCCCCGCTCGCCCGTGAACTCGCCGCCCTGCCCCCGTCCCTGGGCCCCGTCCGGGTGATCGGCATCGACGGGCACGCCGGGTCCGGCAAGAGCACCTTCGCCGGGCGGCTGGCCGGGGCCCTGGGCGGGGCGCCCGTCCTGCACCTCGACGACGTGGCCACGCACGAGGAGCTGTTCGACTGGACGGAGCGGCTGCGCGCCCAGGTGCTCGACCCGCTGGCGGCCGGGCGGGCGGCGCACTGGGCGCCGTACGACTGGGTGGCGCGCCGGTTCGGACCCGAGCGGGTGCTGGAACCGGCGCTGGTACTGCTGGTCGAGGGCGTGGGCGCGGGCCGGCGGGCGCTGCGGCCGTTCCTGGCGCGCCTGATGTGGATGGAAATGCCCCGGGAGCAGTCCTGGGGGCGCGGGCGGAACCGGGACGGGCGCGAACTGTCACTCTTCTGGGACGGATGGGAGCGCGCGGAGCGCGCGCACTTCGCGGACGACCCTTCGCGCCCCTTCGCGCACACGTTGGTGCGGCAGAGCGGTACGGGATACGAGTGGTCTTCCGGGGCGGATGCGACCGCCCAGGGAGCCGGTTTCGTCACCGGCAGTGACGAACTCCCCCGGCCCTGACCCGAGCCCGGCCGGGCCGCGATATCCCCCCTCCGGGCGTCGCCCCGGGCCGCTTGACCTGGTAGCCACAGCGGCGTTACGTTCTGAATGAGCGGTTTTCAGGGCCGCCACAGACGCGAAGCCCCCGGTTGTTCCCCCGTGACCGGGGGCTTCGTTCTGCCCCGGGACGGCTCCCCCGCGGGGGTCCCCGGGCGCCGATCCCCTCGCAAACCTTCACTCTCCGTGAAAACTTGCGCCCAGGGCGCACCACCGACACGTGTCCACCGCACCCTACGTAAGGTCCGGGACCGCAGGTACGATGCGACCCTGATTTCATCGGCGCATGGGGCAACTCGCGTACACGACACGGGGGTTGCCGCGCACCACGGGGGCAGGCTTGTGGGGGACGTGATGGACTTCGCCGCGCGAGGCAGCGCCTACGCCCCGGCCGAACTCGCCTGGCTGCGCGGAGTGGACGCCTGCACGATGGGCGCCTACCCGCAGGCCGAGGAGGAGTTCCGGGCGGCCGTACTGCTCGATCCCGCGATGGCCGACGGCTGGCTGGGACTGCACGCGCTACGGGTGGACACCACCAACGCCTTATTGCGCATGTACGCCCATCGGGACCGCTTCGGGGAGCAGCGCGCCCGGCACCGGCGCACGCTCAACTCCTGGTACTGGCTGGGCTGGTGGGTCCAGCCCGTGCTGGAGAGCAAGCGCGATCTGCTGCTCGCGCACGCCTCGCACTGGCTGGACGGGCGCCACGTGCCCGAGCTGGACCAGGCGCTGGCCGCGCTGCCGCCGGTCGACACCGACCCCCAGGTGCGCTTCCTGCACGCCTGCCGGTCCTATCTGGTCAAGGACTGGGACCAGTTGGTGCGGCACACCGAGCCGCTCGTGGACGATCCGCTGCTCGGCATCGAGGCGGGCCTGTTCGGCGGGATGGCGCGGGTCCGCCTCGAGATGTACGGGCAGGCGGAGCCGATGCTGTCGGCGGCCCTGATGCGCTGCCGCAGCGAGCAGCCGCAGCGCAAGGAGCTGCGGTACTGGCTGGCCCGGGCGCACGAGGGCACCGGGCGCAGCGCGGCGGCGCTGCCGCTGTACCGGGCCGTGCACCGGGTGGACCCGGCCTTCATGGACACCGCGGCCCGGCTGACCGCGATCTCCGAGAACGACGGTCTGGACGGGCTGGGCGGCGCGGAGGCGTACGGATTCGCCGCGGCGGGCGGGGACTTCGCCGCCGTGGCGCTGGGCGGCGGCCTCGGGCAGGACATCGCGGCGGACGGGCAGGCCGAGGCGGACGCACTGCTCTCGTCCGAGCCGCCGGAGACCCGCTTCGCTGCGGGCGCCGGTGTGCCGGACGGCCCGGCGGGGCCGGGGCCCGGCGCCACCGGACGCATGGACGGCGTACGGCACCGGGCGGGCGTACCGCCGCAGGCCGCGCCGCCGGAGCTGCCGGCCGGGCCGGCCGATCCGGCGCTGCTCGCCGAGGCGCTCGCCGAACTGGAGCGGATGGTGGGGCTGGAGCCGGTCAAGCGCCAGGTCAAGGCCCTCTCGGCGCAGCTGCACATGGCCCGGCTGCGGGCCGGGCAGGGGCTGCCGGTGCAGCCGCCGAAACGGCACTTCGTCTTCTCCGGGCCCTCCGGCACGGGCAAGACGACCGTGGCCCGGATCCTGGGCCGGGTGTTCTACGCCCTCGGGCTGCTCGGCGGCGATCACCTGGTGGAGGCCCAGCGGGCGGACCTGGTGGGCGAGTTCCTCGGGCAGACCGCCGTCAAGGCCAACGAGCTGATCGATTCGGCGATCGGCGGGGTGCTCTTCGTGGACGAGGCCTACAGCCTCTCCAACTCCGGGTACAGCAAGGGCGACGCCTATGGCGACGAGGCGCTCCAGGTGCTGCTCAAGCGGGCCGAGGACAACCGGGACCACCTGGTGGTGATCCTCGCGGGCTATCCGGCGGGCATGGACCGGCTGCTGGCGACCAATCCGGGGCTGTCCTCGCGGTTCACCACCCGGGTGGACTTCCCCAGCTACCGCCCCCTGGAACTGACGGCGATCGGCGGGGTGCTGGCGGACGCGAACGGGGACCGCTGGGACGAGGAGGCCCTGGAGGAGCTGCGCAGCATCAGCGGGCACGTGGTGGAGCAGGGCTGGATCGACGAGCTGGGCAACGGCCGCTTCCTGCGCACCCTGTACGAGAAGAGCTGCGCCTACCGGGACCTGCGCCTGGCCGGGTACGCGCTGACCCCGTCCCGGGAGGACCTGTCGACGCTGCGCCTGGCGGACCTGATGCAGGCGTACGGCGAGGTCCTGTCGGGCCGCGGTCCGCAGGACCGGGGCCGCCCGGACCCGCCGCCCCCCATGTAGCGGGGACGGCGGGCCGGGACACCGCGCTAGCGGGCGAGCGCCTGTTCGGGGCGCCGGACCGGCGGGGCGGTCGTGCGGTGCGCGGGATCGCGCACCTCGCCGACCAGTTTCTCCAGTACGTCCTCCAGGGCGACCAGACCGAGCACGCGCCCCGCGGGGTCCGCGACCTGCGCCAGATGGGTGGCGTCCCGGCGCATGACGCTCAGCGCGTCGTCCAGCGGGAGGGTCGAGCACAGCGTGGTCATCCGCCGCCAGACCCGCTGGGGGACGGCCCCTTCCCGGTGTTCCAGGTCGAGCACGTCCTTGACGTGGACGTAGCCCATGAAGGTGCCGCTGTCCGAGCGGACCGGGAAGCGCGAGTAACCGGTGCGCACGGTCAGCTGCTCGATCTGGCGGGGGGTCACCGCGGGGGTGACCGTCACCAGGCCGTCGCGGCCGAGCAGGACGTCGGTGACCGGGCGGCTGCCCAGCTCCAGCGCGTCCTCCAGGCGCTCCTGCTCACCCGGTGCCAGGAGTCCGGCCTGCCGGGAGTCCTCGACGAGCCGGCCGAGCTGGGCCCTGGTGTAGACGGCCTCCACCTCGTCCTTGGGCTCCACCTTGAACAGGCGCAGCACCAGGGTCGCGCAGGCGCCCAGCGCCGTGGTGACCGGCCCGCACAGACGGGCGAAGGCCACCAGGCCGGGGCTGAACCACAGGGCGGTCTTCTCCGGGGCGGCCATGGCGAGGTTCTTGGGGACCATCTCGCCGATGACCAGGTGCAGGAAGACCACCGCGGCCAGCGCGAAGGCGTACCCGAGGGGGTGGACCAGGCCGTGCGGGACCCGCGCGGCCGCGAAGAGCGGCTCCAGGAGCCGGGCCACGGTGGGTTCGGCGACCGCTCCGAGGGTGAGGGAGCAGACGGTGATGCCGAACTGGGCCGCGGCCATCATCCGGGGCAGGTTCTCCAGCCCGTGCAGCACCTGGCGGGCCCGCTTGGAGGAGGCCGCCAGGGGTTCGATCTGGCTGCGGCGGACGGAGACGAGCGCGAACTCGGCGCCGACGAAGAACCCGTTGGCCAGGACGAGGAGCAGGGCGAAGAGCAGTTGGAGCGCGTTCACCGCAGGACCGCCATCTCACGGCGGCCGTCGGCGTCGGAACCGCCGCCGCCGCTGCTGCCGCCGCTGCCGCCTTGGCCGGAGGATCCGGCGGCGGAGTCCGCCCCGGTGGCGCTGTCGGACGTACGGACGAGACGGACCCGTTCGGCGCGGTAGCGGCCGACCTGGCGGACGGAGAGCTTCCAGCCGGGCAGTTCGGCCCGGTCCCCGGGGGCGGGGATCCGGCCGAGCAGGTCGGCGACCAGTCCGGCGACGGTCTCGTAGGGCCCTTCGGGCACCTCGAGGCCTATCCGCCGCAGGGTGTGGACGCGGCAGCTGCCGTCGGCCTCCCAGGAGGGACGGCCGTCCTCGGCGGGTACGGCGGCCAGCTCCGGACCGTCGTCCTCGGCGAGGTCGTGCTCGTCGCGGACCTCGCCGACGAGTTCCTCCACGATGTCCTCCAGGGTGACGACTCCGGCGGTGCCGCCGTACTCGTCGACGACGACGGCCATCGGCTGTTCGCTGCGCAGCCGCTCCAGCAGCGGCTGCACCGGCAGGGAGCCGGGCACCAGCAGCGGGGCGACACAGATCCGGCCCACGGTGGTGCGGGCGCGCTCGGACTCGGGCACGGCGAGGGCGTCCTTGAGGTGGACCACGCCGGTGACCTCGTCGATGCGCTCGCGGTAGACCGGGAAGCGGGACAGGCCGGTGGCGCGGGTCAGGTTGAGCACGTCGGCCGCGGTGGCGGTGTGCTGGAGGGCACTGACCTTCACCCGGGGGGTCATGACGTGCTGGGCGGTCAGGTCGCCGAGCGAGAGGGTCCGTACGAACAGGTCGGCGGTGTCCTGTTCCAGGGCGCCCGCCTGGGCCGAATGGCGGACCAGGGAGACCAGTTCGCCCGGGGTGCGGGCGGAGGCCATCTCGTCGGTGGGTTCCACGCCCAGCGCCCGCACGAGCCGGTTGGCGACGGCGTTGAGGCCGGCGATGACCGGCCGGAAGGCGCGGGAGAAGACGTCCTGGGGACCGGCCACGATGCGGGCCACCTGGAGCGGCCGGGAGACCGCCCAGTTCTTCGGGACCAGCTCGCCGACGACCATCTGGACGGCGGAGGCGAGCAGCATGCCGGTGACGACGGCGATCCCGGTCACGGCCCCGCGGGGCAGTCCGGTCGCGGTGAGCGGCCCGGTCAGCAGCCCGGCGAGGGCGGGTTCGGCGAGCATGCCGACCACGAGGGAGGTGAGGGTGATGCCGAGCTGGGTTCCGGAAAGCTGGAACGACAGCTCCCGCAGGGCCTTGACGACCGTACGGGCGCGTTTGTCGCCGTCGGCGGCGGCGCGTTCGGCCTCGGGTCTCTCCACCGTGACGAGGCCGAATTCGGCCGCCACGAAGAAACCGTTGGCGAGGATCAGGGCGAAAGCCGCCACGAGCAGAAGTAGCGGGGTGGTCATGCCGCCGCCTCCGGGGGGAGGGCGGCGCGTGTACTACCGGACGATCCGTCCATTGCTGGAGGGAGTCACTCCTCAAGTCGCAGGTACCCACGGGCCGCGTTGTCCCGGGGCCGGTGGGAGGGCGCGTGCGTGCGCCCGACCACCAGGGTAGTCATTGAGATCCTGGCCGCAATGGCACTCAGCTCTCGCGCGGGCCGCTTCCGTGGTTCTCGGCCAGCGCGCGCAGCGCCCGGGCGTCGCCGATCGCCTGCTGCTTGGCCACTCCGGGCTGGATCCCGAGGGCGGGCAGGCTGGTTCCGTCGTTCAGGTCGAGGAACACCCACGGGTCGCCCGGCCGGAGGTTCACGCGCAGGATCTGCGCCCATTCCAGCCGCCGGGTGGTGGTGAGGTTGACGACGGTGACGCCGCTCTCGTCCGCGACCACCTTGGGGCGGCTGAGCAGCACGAGGACGGAGGCGAACAGGGCGGCGGTGACGACGAAGCTGAGCCGCTCGCCGCCCCCGAGGTCCTCCAGGAGCAGGCCGATCGCCGAGATGGTGAGGAACATGACGAGCCCGACGCCCAGCAGGACCACCCGGGTGCGGGTCGGCCGGAAGGTGACCGGCAGGGCGGGCAGTGCGGGCGGGGCGGCGGACTCGCTCATGGGGTGCTCGGTTCTACGAAAGGACGTACGGAGAGACGTGCCGGAGGCTGACCGGCCCGTCAGAGGCGGCAGGCGTGGATCGAGGTGGTGAGGATCGCGCGCGCGCCCAGCTCGTACAGGTCGTCCATGATCCGCTGGGCCTCCTTGGCCGGGACCATGGCGCGGACGGCGACCCAGCCCTCGTTGTGCAGCGGGGAGACCGTCGGCGACTCCAGGCCCGGGGTGAGGGCCACCGCGCGCTCGAGGTGCTCGGCGCGGCAGTCGTAGTCCATCATCACGTAGCTGCGGGCCACCAGGACGCCCTGGAGGCGGCGCAGGAACTGCTGGGCCCGCGGGTCGTCGGCGCTGGTGGCACTGCCCCGGATGACCACGGCCTCGGAGGTCATGATCGGCTCTCCGATGACCTCCAGGCCCGCGTTGCGCAGGCTGGTGCCGGTCTCGACGACGTCCGCGATGATCTGGGCGACGCCGAGCTGGATGGCGGTCTCGACCGCGCCGTCGAGGTGCACGACGGAGGCGTCGATGCCCTGCTCGGCGAGGTGCTTGGCGACGATTCCCTCGTACGAGGTGGCGATCGTCATCCCGGTGAAGTCCTCGGGGCCCTTCGCCGTGCCGGGGATGGTGGCGTAGCGGAAGGTGGACCGGCCGAAGTTCAGCGGCAGGATCTCCTCGGCGCTGGCGCCGGAGTCGAGCAGCAGGTCGCGGCCGGTGATGCCGATGTCGAGCTTGCCGGACGACACGTAGATCGCGATGTCCTTGGGGCGGAGGTAGAAGAACTCCACCTCGTTCTCGGGGTCGACGACCACGAGCTCCTTGGACTCCTTGCGCATCCGGTAGCCGGCCTCATGGAGCATCGCCGACGCCGGTCCGGAGAGGGAACCCTTGTTGGGGACGGCGATGCGCAGCATGGGTCTTCCTTTGGTGCGTAGGTGCGAAAAGGGTGGGTGCGTGCGGTGTGCTCAGGGACCGGCGGCTCGGCGGCTCAGAGGTGGGAGTAGACGTCGTCGAGGGAGATCCCGCGCGCCACCATCATCACCTGGACGTGGTAGAGCAGCTGGGAGATCTCCTCGGCGGCGGCTTCCTTGCCCTCGTACTCGGCGGCCATCCAGACTTCGGCGGCCTCCTCGACGACCTTCTTGCCGATGGCATGGACGCCCTTGGCGACCAGCTCGGCGGTACGGGAGGTGCTGGGGTCGCCGTTGGCGGCCTTGAGCTGGAGCTCGGTGAAAAGCTCTTCGAAGCTCTTGGAGGGTGTGTTCGCCATGATGGTCCTCAGAATAAGGGGTCTGCCGCCGCTGATCAGCGCCAGGGTTCGCTGACGGTGCGCAGGGTCATGGCGGTGGCGACGGCGGCGGTGACCGCTTCGTGCCCCTTGTCCTCGTTCGACCCTTCGAGTCCGGCGCGGTCGAGCGCCTGCTCGTCCGTGTCGCAGGTCAGTACGCCGAAGCCGACGGGGACTCCGGTGTCGAGCGATACCTGCACCAGGCCCTGGGTGACGCCCTGGCACACGTACTCGAAGTGCGGGGTGCCGCCGCGGATGACCACTCCGAGGGCGACGATGGCATCGTAGCCGCGTCCGGCGAGCACCTTCGCCACGACCGGCAGCTCGAAGCTGCCCGGGACGCGCAGCAGGGTGGGCTCGTCGATGCCCAGCTCGTGCAGGGCGCGCAGGGCGCCGTCGACGAGGCCGTCCATGACCTTCTCGTGCCACTGGGCCGCGATCACGGCCACCCGGAGGTCTCCGCAGTTCTTCACGCTCAGTTCGGGTGCGCCCTTGCCGCTCACAGCTCTCCTCGGTGCGTTGGTTCTTGTTACGGGTGGTTCACAGGTCAGGTACAGGTGTTACTGGTTGCCGCAGGCCGAGACGGTCGACACGCCGTCCAGCCAGGGCAGGTCGTGGCCCATCCGGTCCCGCTTGGTGCGCAGGTACCGCAGGTTGTGTTCGCCGGTCTCGGTCGGCATGCCCTCCCGGCTGACGACCTCGATGCCGTGGCTGACCAGGGCGTCGGCCTTCTGCGGGTTGTTGGTCATCAGGCGGGTGCTGCGGACCCCCAGGTCGGCGAGGATCTGCGCGCCCGCCCCGTAGTCGCGGGCGTCGGCGGGCAGGCCGAGTTCCAGGTTGGCGTCCAGGGTGTCGCGGCCGCGCTCCTGGAGTTCGTACGCCCGCAGCTTGGCCAGCAGGCCGATGCCGCGGCCCTCGTGGCCGCGCAGGTAGACGACGACCCCGCGGCCCTCGGCCTTGATCCGCTCCATGGAGGCGTGCAGCTGGGGGCCGCAGTCGCAGCGCTGGGACTGGAAGATGTCGCCGGTCAGGCACTCGGAGTGCATCCGGGCCAGGACGTCGCGGCCGTCCCCGATGTCCCCGTGGACCAGGGCGATGTGCTCGACCCCGTCGACGGTGGAGCGGTAGCCGTACGCCGTGAAGTGACCGAACGAGGTCGGCAGGTTGACCTCGGCCTCGCGGCGCACGGTGGGCTCGGCGGAGCGGCGGTAGGCGACCAGGTCCTCGATGGAGATGATCGTCAGGCCGTGCTTGCGGGCGAAGGGGATCAGCTCCGGCAGCCGGAGCATGACCCCGTCCTCACCGGCGATCTCGACGATCGCGCCCGCCGGGCGCAGCCCCGCGAGGCGGGCGAGGTCGACCGCGGCCTCGGTGTGGCCGTTGCGGACCAGGACGCCGCCGGGCTTGGCGCGCAGGGGGAAGACGTGGCCCGGGCGGACGAAGTCGCCCGGGGTGCTCGCGCCGCTCGCCAGCAGCCGCAGGGTGGTGGCGCGGTCGGCGGCGGAGATGCCGGTGGAGACGCCGTGGGCGGCGCTCGCGTCGACGGAGACGGTGAAGGCGGTCTGCATCGACTCGGTGTTGTGCGTGACCATCTGCGGCAGTTCCAGGCGGTCCAGCTCGGGACCCTCCATGGGCGCGCAGATCAGGCCGCGGCACTCGCTCATCATGAACGCGACGATCTCGGGGGTGGCCATCTCGGCGGCGATGACGAGGTCGCCCTCGTTCTCGCGGTTCTCGTCGTCCACCACGACGACCGGGCGGCCCGCCGCGATGTCGCGGACGGCCTGTTCGACGGGGTCGAGCCGGAAGGTCTCGGTCTCGCCGTCGCTCTCGTTGGGCACGGGCTTGAGTGTCATGCCGTTGCTCCTTCCAGGGCCGGGCTGTCGGTGGTGGTGCGCGAGCGCTGGTACCAGTCGGTGGCGCCCCAGACGACGAGGGCGAAGTACACGACGTAGACGAGGCCCGAGAAGACCAGACCGCTCTGGAATGCGAGCGGAACGCCGACGACGTCGACGAGGAGCCAGGCGAACCAGAACTCGACCAGACCGCGGGCCTGGGCGACCATCGCCACGATCGTGCCGACGAAGATGTAGGCGTCCGCCCACGGGCTCCAGGAGAGCGAGGGGACGAGGGTGAAGAGGCCGCCGACCGCGGCGGTGCCGAGGGCCGCGCCGCCCAGGAGCAGCCCGCGCTCGGTCCAGGTGGCCATGCGGACGGCGATCGAGCCGTCCTGGGCCTGCCGCTTCCCGCTCTGCCAGGCGCGCCAGCCCCAGACGGCCACGGCGATGACCAGGAGCTGCTTGCCGACGCCGCCCGCGAGGTGGGCGGTGGCGTAGGCGCCGACCAGGATCAGGCCGGAGAGCAGCTGGGCGGGCCAGCTCCATATGGAGCGGCGCCAGCCGAGGGCGAGGGCCGCCAGGCCGATCAGGTTGCCGATCATGTCGGACCAGATGACCTTCTGGCCGAAGACCGCGAAGGCCTCGGTGTTGAGCCAGGAGAGCGCGCTCACCGGTCCGTCTCCTTCTCGTCCGTGCCGTGCGTCGTGTCGGGGGTGGTGGCGGTCAGCGGGTCGACGCCCGCCGCCAGGAGGCGCTCGACGTACTTTGCGAGGACGTCGACCTCCAGGTTGACCGGGTCGCCGGGCTCCTTGATGCCGAGCGTGGTCAGGTTGAGCGTGGTGGGGATGAGGCTGAGGGTGAAGTAGTCGGCCGCGGCCTCGACCACGGTGAGGCTGACGCCGTCGACCGTGATCGAGCCCTTCTCGACGACGTACCGGGCCAGCCGGGGCGGCAGCGAGACCTTGACGATCTCCCAGTGCTCGGAGGGGGTGCGGGAGACGATCCGGCCGGTGCCGTCCACGTGGCCCTGGACCAGGTGTCCGCCGAGGCGGCCGCCGAGGGCCATCGGGCGTTCCAGGTTGACCCGGGAGCCCTTGGTCAGGGCGCCCAGGCTGGAACGGTTCAGGGTCTCCTGCATGACGTCGGCGGTGAACTCGCCCTCCCCGGTCTCCACGACCGTCAGACAGACGCCGTTGACGGCGATCGAGTCCCCGTGCTTGGCGCCTTCGGTGACGACGGGGCCGCGCAGCCGGAAGCGGGAGGCTTCCTCGAGCTGCTCGACGGCGGTGACCTCGCCCAGTTCTTCGACGATTCCGGTGAACACTCAGTGCTCCTTGGGGGCGGTGTGAGCGGTGGGGACGGCGGTGACGCGCAGATCGGGACCGAGGCGGAGCACCTCGGTGATCTCCAGGCGCAGGGCCTGGGTGAGAGTGGTGATCCCGGCGTCGGCGAGGGCGGTGGGGCCCGCGCCGAGGAGGACCGGGGCGAGGTAGCCGACGACCCGGTCGACGGCTCCCGCGGCGACGAAGGCGCCGGCCAGGGTCGGACCCCCTTCGACGAGGACGGAGCGCACCCCGCGCGAGGACAGCTCGGCGAGGAGCGCCCGCACGGAGATGCCGGACGTGTCGCGGGGCAGCCGGGCCACCTCGACGCCCGCGAGGTGGCGGGTGTCGGCGTCGTCGGCGACGGCCACCAGGGTGGGGGCGGCATCGTCGAGGATCCGGGCGGTGGGCCGGATGGTGGCGTGGGTGTCGAGGACGACGCGCAGGGGCTGGCGGGCGCCCTCGACGCCGCGGACCGCGAGGTGCGGGTCGTCGGCGCGCAGGGTGCCCGATCCGACGACGACCGCGTCGGCCTCGGCGCGCAGCCGGTGGACGTCGGCGCGGGACTCCGGGCCGCTGATCCAGCGGCTGGTGCCGTCGGCGGCGGCGACGCGGCCGTCCAGGGTGGCGGCGTACTTCCACAGGACGTACGGGCGGCCCAGGCGTACGGACGTCAGCCAGGCCTGGTTCCCGGCCTCGGCCTCGGCCCGCAGCAGCCCGGACAGGACCTCGATCCCGGCGCCCCGCAGGGTGGCGGCGCCGCCGCTGGCCTGCGGGTTCGGGTCGGGGACCGCGTATACGACGCGGGTGATCCCGGCCTCGATGAGCGCGCGGGCGCAGGGGCCCGTACGGCCGGTGTGGTTGCAGGGTTCGAGGGTGACGTACGCGGTGGCGCCGCGGGCGGCGTCCCCGGCGGCGCGCAGGGCGTGCACCTCGGCGTGCGGGCCGCCGGCCCGCTCGTGCAGGCCCTCGCCGACGATCCGGCCCGACGCGTCGGCGATGACGCAGCCGACGACGGGGTTGGGGCTGGTGAAACCGAGGCCGCGGGCGGCCAGCTCGATGGCCCGCCGCATGGCGTGCGTGTCATGCGCGTCGTTCGCGTGGGCGTGTGCCGCCACCGGGTCCTCCTGCCTCATCGGGCACGGACTCCGGGGCCTGTCGGGATACGACAGATGAAGCGGGCAGTACACGCGGGGACGCCGAGGCCGGGATTCCGGTCCGCCCGAGACGTATCCCCTGGGGGTTACGCCGACGAACCGCCGACGGCGGCGTACCGGTGACTGGCCCGCCGCGCACTGCCTCCCATCCGGACTTTAACCGTCGGTCCAGGAATTTCACCTGGTCAACCGGCCGCTGGATGCGGACGGGTCGCGGACTATAACCGCCGGTTCGGAATTACACCGACCCCGGAGTGCGCTGCTACTGGTACTAGGGCCAGTGTGCCACGGGTGATCCGACGGCATGCGCGCACGTCGTTGTGGCCTGGCTCACACGTTCGGCGCATTCTCGCGCCGCCGTCCGGCCCAACGATCGGTGCACCATCCCGAGGGTTCAGCTTTGGTCCAGACCTATTGACGGGGTGGTCTAGTCCTCTTAACGTTCCCTTCATCTTCCCCGGGAGACAGCCCGCAGATGTGCGCACGTCACGGGCCAACCAGCGCCATTTTTACGCACGTTGTGTCCGATTACCTCCCCTCCCCAGGAGGCACGATGCTGTCCCCCACGCGCACCAGAACCATGCTGCTCGCGTCCGGTGCCGCCCTCGCAGGTCTGCTCGTCGGCGGCCTCTCCGCAGGCGTCTCACATGCCGCCGACAACGAGAGCTGTCGGCCCGACGGGCTCTACAAGACTCCGGGCGTGGACGTCCCCTACTGCTCGGTCTACGACGCCGCGGGCCGCGAGAAGATGGGCGCCGACCACCAGCGACGGGTGATCGGCTACTTCACCGGCTGGCGCACCGGCAAGGACGGCACCCCGGCCTACCTGGCCAGCAACATCCCGTGGGACAAGGTCACCCACCTCAACTACGCCTTCGGCCACGTCGGCTCCGACAACAAGCTGTCGGTCGGCGCGGACAGCCCGAACAACGCCGCCACCGGGATGACCTGGCCGGGCGTCGCGGGCGCGGAGATGGACCCCGCGCTCCCCTACAAGGGCCACTTCAACCAGCTGACCAAGTTCAAGAAGCAGTACCCGAACGTCAAGACGCTGATCTCGGTCGGCGGCTGGGCGGAGACCGGCGGCTACTTCGGCGACGACGGCAACCGGGTGAACTCCGGCGGCTTCTACTCCATGGCCACCAACGCCGACGGCTCGGTCAACCAGGCCGGCATCGACACCTTCGCGAACTCCTCCGTCGACTTCATCCGGAAGTACGGGTTCAACGGCGTCGACATCGACTACGAGTACCCGACCACCATGAAGGACGCGGGCAACCCGCTCGACTGGCAGCTCTCCAACGCCCGCCGCGCGGGCATGGTCAAGGGCTACGCCGCCCTCATGAAGTCGCTGCGCGAGAAGCTCGACCGCGCGGGCGCCGCAGACGGCAAGCACTACCTGCTCTCCGTCGCCGCCCCCTCCTCCGGCTACCTGCTGCGGGGCATGGAGACGTTCCAGATGCAGAAGTACCTGGACTACGTCAACATCATGTCCTACGACCTGCACGGCGCCTGGAACGAGTACGTCGGCCCCAACGCCTCGCTCTTCGACGACGGCAAGGACGCCGAGCTGGCCTCCGCGGGCGTCTACTCGACCTCCCAGTACGGCGGCATCGGCTACCTGAACTCCGACTGGGCCTACCACTACTTCCGCGGCTCGATGCCGGCCGGCCGGATCAACATGGGCCTGCCGTACTACACCCGCGGGTTCAAGAACGTCCAGGGCGGCACGGACGGCCTCTGGGGCAAGGCCCCGGCCACCAACTGCCCGGCGGGCGCGGGGCTGACCAAGTGCGGTGACGGCGCGGTCGGCATCGACAACCTCTGGCACGACCTGGACACCAACGGGGTCGAGGCCCCGGCCGGCTCCAACCCGATGTGGCACGCCAAGAACCTGGAGAAGGGGGTCGTCGGCGACTACGTCACGAAGTACGGCTTCCCGGCGAACACCACCCTGACCGGCACCTACGTCCGCAAGTACGACGCGACGCTGGTCGCGCCGTGGCTGTGGAACGACCAGAAGAAGGTGTTCCTCTCCACCGAGGACGAGCAGTCGGTGAACGCCAAGGCCGACTACGTGGTCAACAAGGGCATCGGCGGCACGATGGTCTGGGAGCTGGCGGGCGACTACGCCTACAACTCCGCCAAGGGCCAGTACGAGATGGGCAGCACGCTCACCACGGCGATGTACGACAAGTTCAAGTCGGCCGCCCCGTACGGCGCCAAGCGCGCCACCATCGCCATGCCGACCGAGGCCATCAAGGTGGACACCGAGTTCGGCCAGTTCCCCCTGGGCGACTCGAACTACCCGATCAGCCCCAAGCTGAAGATCACCAACAACACCACGGCCACCCTGCCCGGCGGCACGGAGTTCCAGTTCGACTACTCCTCCTCCGCGCCGAACAACGCCAAGGACCAGTCCGGCTGGGGCACCACGGTCATCCGCAGCGACCACACGGGGAGCAACGTGGGCGGGCTGAAGGGGGACTACAACCGGGTCTCGCTGAAGCTGCCGGCCTGGCAGACGCTGGCCCCGGGGGCCTCGGTGGAGCTGGACTTCGTCTACTACCTGCCGACCTCCACCCCGTCCAACTGGACGGTGACCTTCGGCGGCAAGACCTACGGCATCGCCGGGGACCTGGCGCGCGGCACCACGGTGGTCGAGCCGGGGGGCCCGACCACTCCGCCGACGACTCCCCCGACGACCCCGCCCACCACGCCGCCCACCACGCCGCCGACGACGCCTCCGACCACTCCGCCCACCACGCCTCCGGGCGGGACCTGCGCCAACCCGGCGTACGTGGCGGGCCAGACGTACACCGGCGGCACGGTCGTCTCGCACAAGGGCCACAACTGGAAGGCCCAGTGGTGGACGCAGAACGAGGAGCCCGGCACCACCGGTGACTGGGGCGTCTGGAAGGACCAGGGCGCCTGCTGACCCGGGGGTCGGCGTGACCCGACCCGATGAGCGGTGAGGACCCGGTGGCCCGGCGGCCACCGGGTCCTCACGCGTCCACGGCCGGTCGGGCGGCGCGTGCGGCCGGGCTACGACGGGCTACCGCTGGGGGAGAAGGGGTCGCCGAGCGCCGAGGTGCTGTGCGAGTGGGTGGAGGAGAGCTACCGGACCGTGGCCCTCAAGCGGCATGTGAAG